>CAMGRB010000173.1 GCA_946061315.1 uncultured Clostridia bacterium
GTCGTGAATGGAATACTCCATTATTACCTCGCCGTTGGGCCCGAGCGGTTCAAGCTGTTTTATTCCGCCTCCGAAGCGCGAGCCTATGCCCGCCGCCATTATTACGAGCGTTGTTTTCGTCATTGTGAAATCCCCCAAAAAATTGTTTTATTACTTGTACAAATCGTTTTATTACTTATACATAGGACCGTATGCCGCGCAAGCACGGTAATCCTGTCCCTCTTTATCCATACCGAATGCGTTCCAAGCGGACGGACGGAAAATCTTTTCCTCCGGTACGTTATGCATACATACGGGTATTCTTAAAATAGAGCAAAGCGTTATGATATCGGCGCCGATATGTCCGTAGCTTATAGCTCCGTGGTTTGCGCCCCAGTTGTTCATAACGTCGTATGCGCTCTTGAATGCGCCCTTGCCCGTGAGCCTCGGTGCAAACCAGGTGCAAGGCCATGTATAGTCGGTTCTCTTCCAGAGTATGTCGTTTACTTCCTCGGGAAGCTTGATGGTATATCCCTCTGCTATCTGCATAACGGGTCCGAGCCCTGCTACGAGGTTAAGACGCATCATGGTAACGGGCATTTCGGCTCTCGTTGCAAATCTTGACGAGAATCCGCCGCCTCTGAAATATCCTCTGTCGGCTGCGCACCATTCAGTTGCTTTGAGGCAAGCGTCCATATCCTTTTCGGTCATCTCAAAGAAAGGCTTCATTACGGCATTTCCGTCTTTATCCTTAATCTCGCCGCAAGCGTCGATACAAGCAGCTCCGGAGTTTATAAGGTGGATAAAACCGCCGCTTTCCTTTGCTCTGCCCTCAACATCGTATCCCGTTGCTTTCTTTACTGCCTCGGGGCTCCAGAACGTTCTTACGTCCGCAAAGATCTGCGGCTTGTTGGTAAGAAGCTTACCGAAAAGCATACATACGGCGTTCAACGTATCGTTTTCCGTTCCGAGAATGTAAGTTTCTCTCGGTCCGTTCCAGTCAAACGAGGAGTTGAGCATTGACTCGGGATAGTCGCAGTTCGGATAGAAGTCCGTCCACTGTCTTTGTCCCTGGAAGCCGCCTACTATGGCGTTGTGTCCGACCTTTTCTTCCTCGCATCCGTCGGGGAGGTTTTTATTGCCGTTGTAAAGATCCTTTATTATGCACATCATCTTTACGACAAATTCCCAATCCTTCTCCTTCTCCTCGGGAGTTTTTCTTATAAAGTCGGGGTTTTTGTCAAATCCTTCGGGGCAGTTCTTCTTCGTCCAGGCAAGAGCCTTTTCGTACTCTTTCTTGTCGTAGATGCCCTCGGTCATTCGTCTGATTATTTCTACCTCGTCAACGGACTCAACTCTCATACCGAGGTATTTTTCAAAGAAATCGCAGTTGATGATAGATCCTGCAATACCCATTGTGATTGCGCCTATCTGAAGATACGACTTACCTCTCATAGTAGCCGCCGCAACTGCCGCGCGGGCGAACTGAAGAAGCTTTTCCTTTACGTCGTCGGGAATAGATGTGTCGGTTGCGTCCTGAACGTCGTGACCGTAAATTCCGAATGCGGGAAGCCCTTTCTGTGCGTGCGACGCAAGAACGGACGCAAGATATACGGCGCCCGGGCGCTCCGTTCCGTTAAAGCCCCATACTCCCTTTATGGTCATGGGGTCCATATCCATGGTTTCCGAGCCGTAGCACCAGCAGGGTGTTACCGTAAGGGTTATGTCAACACCTTCCTTTTTGAACTTTGCCGCGCAAGCTGCTGCTTCTGCAACCCTTCCTATAGTGGTATCGGCAATAACTACCTTAACGGGATCTCCGTTGGTATATTTTATGTTCTCCTCAAAAAGCTTTGCCGCCGCTTTTGCCATTCCCATCGTCTGTTCCTCGAGGGATTCTCTTACCTTGAGCGCTCCTCTGCGCCCGTCTATCGTCGGGCGGATACCGATAACGGGATATTCTCCGATAATTCTCTTTTCTGCCATTGTAAATGCCTTCCTTTCGGTTGATTTCATAAAAATTCACTTTAATTATAATTCCTTTTAAGTATAAAATCAAGCGGAAATTACAAATCTTATAAAAAAATTTCCGCACGTCCATGCGTGCGGAAATCAATTTGGTATTTTCAGTCGTTCTCTATTATCTTTCTGACCTTTGAAGAAGAAACTATAAGAGCGGAAATCACAACCGTGATTATAATTTCGGGAAGCATATACTGTCCGTTGTACAAGAATGAGTACAGATATTTACTCATATCCTCTGCCCACTGTCCCCAGATTACCACGCCCGTTATATAGTGGCAAACAAATCTTCCGACGAGCAAAACGGCAAACGTTATAAGCATTTTCGCAATATTTAATTTTTCGCCCTCTTTCGGTTTTGCAAAGGCTGACAAGCCCAAAATGGTAAAAGGCACGATATAGTCGAAAAGAACGCATATCGCAACTGCCGAAAAGCCGACGCAATATACAAATACGTTGCCTTTTATAAGTGCCTCGGCAAGCTGCGAGAGAGAAAGAACAAAAGCACTTCCGAGTCCCCACTTATAACCGAGTTTTACTCCGATGAAAAGCACGGGCAGCATGCTTGCAAGCGTTATGCTTCCGCCCATAGGCATTTCATAAATCTTGACGAAGCTCAGAACTATTGAAAGAGCAAGCAAAATCGAGCATTCGCACAAATGGCGTATTTTTAAGTGATTGTTTGTGTCCATAAGGTACACTCCTTTGAAAAAAATTACCGCACAGAAAAATATCCGTGCGGTAAGCAATACCAAGTATTATCTCCCTCCGACGGCATTATCCGTATCAGGTTAAAGGGTTCGGAACGAGTCCGTCTCAGCCTAAGCACCCCCGATATTCTTTTGTACGACGCATACATTTTAGCACCGCAAAACCGCTTTGTCAAGTACCAAAAGGTATTTTTGACAAAAAACTTACACGTCGGCGCAAAAGGTTGAAAACTGTTCGTAATTTTTCTTTGAAGTGACAATGATAAGCGTGCCGTGCCCGACCGATATTTCGGATTCTTCCCCGACAAACTCGTTGCTCACGCCGAGTGGCTCGGTATTTTTAAGGTCTGCTCCGTCAAGTGAATAATGAAGCCCGCTTTCCGAAACACCGTGTGATATATCGCAGAAAGAAAATACGGAAATTCTGCCCTCTGCCCTTTTATCGAAGCGGACACGGGAATTGTATAAGCCGAAAATCACGTTTTCACCGTAAATAAAGCTTATTTTTATTCCCATCCTTGTGTACTTTGCAATAAGTGCGATATTGGCAAGTGTATGGTCAACCATACCGCCTATTGCGCCGTAAACGCATATTTTTTTGTAGCCCTTTGACACGGCGTATTCTATCGCAAGCGCGCTGTCCGTGTCGTCCTTCTCTTTTGGATAAGTCACTACGTTTTCACATTCGATTTTGCCTGCGTATGAGTCGAAATCGCCTATTACCGCGTCCATACCGATATTATTTTCTACAAGTGTCGAATATCCTTTATCGGCGGCTATGACAAAATCGCTCTCATCGGGTGTAAAATCGAGCTTTGTATAAAGAGCGCAAACTATATAACAAGTATTCATATAATCCCCTCGCTATAAAATAAAAAATCCCGAACGCCGAAGCATCCGGGACCTTGGTGGAGACAACAAGACTTGAACTTGTGACCCCTTGCATGTCAAGCAAGTACTCTAACCAACTGCGCTATGCCTCCTCCCTAATTTAAGTTCTTTATCAATTCCCCTCATACCAACTTATCTTACCCTTG
>CAMGRB010000174.1 GCA_946061315.1 uncultured Clostridia bacterium
ATACAAATCTCAATCAATTTTCTTGATAAATCAACCAAAATTGCGTCGTGTTCGTCCCGAAACTGATATTTTCAGTAAAAAATAAATGTTTTTGTAGACAAAAGCGCGGAGTTCTGTTATAATTGGAATTGAACGAAGATTTTTCGTTCTTGATATTAAATATTTATCTGCGGAGGAAAAAATTATGGCATCAAATACCGGCGATCTTAACGCTTTTCAGAAAGACCAAAGCGTTCGCACAGTTGATACGAGCAGAAAGATGCGCGTAGGAATCATAGGCACGGGATGGATTGCGGAGGCACACCTTAACGCGTATATGGCGCAGCCCGACGTGGAAATTGTCGCAGGATGCGACCTTGTTCCCGGCAAGGCAAAATCTTTCTTTGAGAAATTCGGACTCAAGGGAGTAAAGACCGACTACGCAAACGACGAGGAAATGCTCGCGGACAAATCGCTTAAGCTTGACTGCGTAAGCGTCTGCACCTACAACAGACAGCACGCTCCGTGCGCAATTCACGCATTGAACGCAGGCATAAACGTACTTCTCGAAAAGCCGATGTGCGTCACCACCGAAGAAGCCATTGAGATAATCAAGGCGGAGAAAAAGAGCGGAAAAGTTCTCTCTATAGGCTTCCAGCCCCGCTTTGACGAAAATATGAAGGAAATAAAGAAAATCGTTCAATCGGGTCAGCTCGGTAAAGTATATTACATACAGACGGGAGGCGGACGCCGCCGCGGTATTCCTACTCCGTTCGGCACGACCTTTATAGAGGACGAAACGGCAGGCCTCGGCGCACTTGGCGATATAGGATGCTATTCTCTCGATATGGTCCTCAATGCCATAGGATATCCGAAGCCGCTCACCGTTACGGGCGTAAAATCCGGAGTGTTCGGCACGGACCCGAATTGCGTTTGCTATTACGGGCACAGCGAATACGCGTCAAAGTTCGGCGTTGACGACTGGGCTGCCGCATTTATACGTCTTGAAGGCGGCATCGTCCTTGATTTCCGTATAGCGTGGGCGATGAATATGGATACCCCCGGTGATACGATAATACTCGGCACCAAGGGCGGACTTCGTATTCCCTCGACAGAGTGCTGGAACGGAACCGTAGGCGGCCCTATGACGATTTATCACGAGGTAGCCGGAGTACAGGTTGAAACAAAGATACCCGTGCTTCAAACAAAAGAGCCGCTGTTCAACCAGAAGATACGCACGTTCCTCGATGCTTCCAAGAACGGAACACCCGCACCCGTTCCGTCGTCACAGATCCTTTACAACCAGGCAATTCTGGACGGCATTGCAAAATCGAACGAGCTCGGCCGCGAAGTTGAAATCAACGTTCCCTCGTTTGACGAAATATAATAATATTGAAGAATTTTTGGGCTGTCGCAAAAGCGGCAGTCCTTTAATTTTGCGTCGGGATATGACGATAAATTTTAAGCAAAAAATTTTTTTCGACTTTTTTCAAAAAAGGGGTTGACAAAAAAGATATCGAATGATAGAATATAGCCGATAACGAACCGAATCTTGAAATTGGTACAGTGATACCGGTAAGATTTGTATAACTCTGAAAAGGGGTTTTTGCGTCTTGCCGTGTCGGCAAGATTTTTTTATGCAAAAATGCGTGCCGGACGGATAAGGTTTGAAATCAAAATTCAAACAAGGAGAGTATTTATGAATCTCATCTACAACGTAAAAGACAGACCGAAGTTCGGTCAAATGGTCGTTTTTGCATTCCAGCAGTTGCTTGCAATTCTCGCGGCAACAATCGCAGTACCTGCAATCGTAGGTCACGGAATGTCGCAATCCGCAGCTCTTTTCGGAGCAGGCGTAGGAACAATAGTATATCTTTTGTTCACAAAGTTCAAAAGCCCTGTTTTCCTCGGCTCGTCATTCGCATTTCTCGGCTCAATGTTCGCAGCTTTCGCTGGTGCGGTTTCCGCAAACGCAGGCTATGCGGGAATCCTTCTCGGTGCAGTTTTCGCAGGACTTGTATACGTCGTAATCGCGCTTATAGTTAAATTCGCAGGCGTTAAGTGGATAAACAAGCTTATGCCCGCAGTTGTTATCGGACCGACGGTTGCAATAATAGGACTTTCCCTTGCAGGAAACGCAATCGGTGACGCTCTTCACGGAGCAGTAAACGACGGCAGCGCTTACGTAATGAACGCAAGCGGATGGGTAAACCTCATATGCGCACTCGTAACCCTCTTTACAGTAATCATCTGCTCGGTATACGGCAAGAAGATGGCAAAGCTTATCCCGTTTATAATCGGTATCGTTGCAGGCTACCTTGTAGCTACGATCTTCACGATAATCGGTAACGCAACTGGCAACGCAGACCTCGTAGTAATAAACTTCTCACTCTTTAACGATATGAAGTGGATCCCTGACTTCACGTTCATCAAAGCATTCAAAGGCTTCGGAGAAATCACCGGTCAGTACGTAGCAACAATCGCGGTAGCTTACATACCCGTAGCATTCGTTGTATTCGCTGAACATATAGCAGACCACAAGAACCTCAGCACCATCATCGGAACCGAGCTTCTTGAGGATCCGGGTCTTGACAGAACGCTCCTTGGCGACGGCGTAGGCTCTATCGCAGGCGCATTCTTCGGCGGATGCCCCAACACCACTTACGGCGAGAGCGTAGGTTGCGTAGCTATCACGGGTAACGCTTCGGTAGTAACAATTCTCACAACGGCTGTAATGGCAATACTCATCTCCTTCTTCGGACCGTTCGTAACGTTCCTTGCAACAATCCCCGCTTGCGTAATGGGCGGCGTTTGCATCACGCTCTACGGCTTCATCGCAGTGTCCGGTCTTAAGATGGTACAGAAGGTTGACCTCGGTCAGAACAAAAACCTCTTCGTTGTATCGGTTATCCTTATCGCAGGTATCGGCGGTATGACGCTCAAGCTCGGTCAGGTTACTCTTACCGAAATCGCAGTTGCACTTATCCTCGGTATCATAGTAAACCTTGTCCTTAACAGAGGCAAAAGCGCAGAGGACGAGAAAACCGAAGAAAACGAAACAGTAGAAAAGTAATTTACTGAAATAAATCTTCTCTCAAAAAATCGGGTCTTCCACGAAAGTGGCAGACCCGATTTTCAGGTAATATCAAATTTTACCGTAGGGACCGGCGTCCCCGACGGTCCGAGTAATGAATAATGAAAATCGGGTAGGGGCGATTCACGAATCGCCCATTCGCAAAGGCAAAGAACCGTAGGGACCGGCGTCCCCGACGGTCCGATTGTGAAAAGATAACGGATTTTGTAGGGGTCGACGTCCTCGACGACCCGAGAAAAGAAACAAATAATTATGTATTTTGCTTGCCTATAAGCGAATATCTTCTTAAAATATCGCGTATATGGCGCAATCTCGTGCTTTTGCACATAGGCAGGCGAAATTCCTCGTGGCACATACCCATAAGAGAGAGGGCGGTTTTTACGGGGATCGGATTTACCTCGGCAAACATTTCTTTTATAAGTGGCAAAAGATAAAGCTGTATCTGCCTGCTTTTTTCGGTATTTCCCGCCTCATATTCGCGGCAAAGCTGATGGATATAACTCGGCACTATATTTGATGTAGCAGATAT
>CAMGRB010000175.1 GCA_946061315.1 uncultured Clostridia bacterium
CGACGCTCTTTATTGAAAGGGAAAATACCGTACGATAGGAATTTCTTCCGTTCTCAAAAACGAATTTTATAAGTAAAATGGGGCTTCGTCCCCATTTTTTCATTAAATTCGGACTATTTTTTGGCGATATTTATATTTTAACGACAAAAAACTCTTGAAATTATAAAAACATTAGTATATAATATATTTGTAAAAGTATGAAATGCTGTAAGGATGGTGAAAGATTTGGGAGATAAAATGAGGGGAAACGATATTGCCGCATACTTTTTTCATCAGGGAACCAATTACCGTGCTTACGAATATCTCGGATGTCACGAGTACAAAACGGAATCGGGATATGAATACGTATTTCGTGTCTGGGCACCCAATGCGCAAAGCGTGGCTTTGGTATCGGACTTTACCTCGTGGGAATACGGCATGGCGATGGAGCGTATTACCGACAAGGGAATATGGGAGTGCAGATACAAGAGCAATGAGTCACTTGTGGGAAAATTTTATAAGTACAAGGTAACAAATCACGGAATCTCATATTACAAAGCCGATCCCTATGCATTTTATTCTCAAACAAATCTTAAAACCGCCTCGATAATTTACAATACCGAAGGGTTTGAATGGACCGACGCAAAATGGCTCGATTACAGAAAGAGCGTGTTTGCCAAAAACGCCGGGACGAAAAAAGAGAAATATTTTTACTCCGCTCCGATGAACGTTTACGAGGTTCATCTCGGCTCGTGGAAAACAAGGAACGGAGAGAGCAACGTTGACGGAGAGCACTATCTCAATTACAGAGAAATAGCCGACGATATGGCACCGTACGTCAAAAAAATGGGATATACTCACGTCGAGCTTATGCCCGTTATGGAGCACCCGTACGACGGCTCGTGGGGATATCAGGTGTGCGGATATTACGCACCGACCTCGAGGTTTGGCACCCCTGCCGATTTTATGTATTTTGTCAACAAGATGCACGAGTGCGGTATAGGCGTTATTCTTGACTGGGTACCTGCTCACTTCCCGAAGGACAGACACGGTCTTTACGAATTTGACGGTCAGCCTCTTTACGAGTATCAGGGAAAAGACAGAATGGAGCACAAGGTATGGGGCACACGCTTCTTTGACGTAGGGCGTGAGGAGGTTCAGTCCTTCCTTATCTCAAACGCACTTTTCTGGCTTGATACGTACCATGCGGACGGGTTGAGAATAGACGCGGTTGCATCAATGCTTTATCTCGACTATGACAGGGATCCGGGAGAATGGGTCCCGAACGACGAGGGCAATAACAAAAACAAGGAAGCCATTGCGTTTTTCAGAAAACTAAATACCGCGGTATTTGCCGACCATGGCGACGTTTTGATGATAGCCGAGGAATCAACCGATTGGCCTATGATAACAAAGCCCGTAGATCTCGGCGGTCTTGGCTTTAACTATAAGTGGAATATGGGCTGGGCAAACGATATATTCGATTACGTTGCAACAGACCCCGTTTACAGAAAGTATAAGCATGACAAGCTTACTTTCCCGATGATGTACGTTTTCAACGAAAATTATATTCTTCCCGTTTCGCACGACGAGGTCGTGCACGGCAAGAAGTCACTTGTTGATAAAATGTACGGCTCATACGATGAAAAGTTCTCCTGTATGCGCGCTTTTCTTACCTATATGATGACCATGCCGGGCAAGAAAATGCTCTTTATGGGAACGGAGTTTGCACAGTTCAGAGAATGGGATTTTGAAAACCAGCTCGAATGGTTTATGCTTAAATATCCGAGGCATACGGAGATGCAGCGTTTCGTTTCCGTGCTTAACAATTTATATCTTGAAAGCCCGGAGCTTTGGGAGATAGAAAATTCGTGGGACGGATACGAGTGGATCGAATCAAATCAGGCAGATACAAATATAATTTCTTACAGAAGGAAATCCGCAAACGGCTCGGAGCTTATAGCGGTTATCAACTTTGCCCCCGTCACGCGTAATTCCTACAGAGTATACGTACCCTCGGCGGGCAAGTATAAAGAGGTCCTCACAAGCGACGAGTACAGGTTCGGCGGCTCGGGGATTCTCAATACGGATATACCGAGGTCAAAAAAGCAGGTTACGGAATCGGGAGAAATTAAAAATTATATAGAAATAAACCTTCCCGCTTTGAGTGGAGTGATAATACGCAAGGCGGATAGGAATATAAGGAGAGGATAAGGCCATGTACAAGAAAAAAGAATGTGTAGCAATGCTTTTGGCGGGCGGACAGGGAAGCAGACTCTATACGCTTACCGAAAAAACTGCGAAGCCGGCGGTATCGTTCGGAGGAAAGTACCGCATAATCGACTTCACGATGTCCAACTGTGTAAACTCGGGAATTGACACGGTGGGCGTCCTCACCCAGTATCAGCCGCTCGTGCTCAACGAGTATATAGGCAACGGTCAGCCGTGGGACCTTGACAGAATGAACAGCGGCGTTATGATTTTGCCTCCGTATCAGGGCAAAAAGGGCGCGGACTGGTATAAGGGTACGGCAAACGCAATTTATCAGAATCTCGATTTTATAAACAGATATGACCCCGATTACGTATTGATCCTCTCGGGAGATCATATATATAAAATGGATTATGACGCTATGCTTCAGGATCACAAGGCAACGGGCGCGGACTGCACCATAGCGGTTTTGGAGGTTCCGCTTTCGGAGGCGAGCCGTTTCGGTATTATGGTAACCGACGAAACGAGAAGAATAACGAAGTTCCAGGAAAAGCCGAAAAATCCTATAAGCACGAAGGCTTCAATGGGAATTTATATCTTCAATAAGGACGTTTTGCAGAAATATCTTGTTCAGGACGAGAACACCCCGGGCTCAAGCAACGACTTCGGTAAAAACATAATTCCGAATATGCTCGGCGACGGATTAAAGCTCTACGCATATCCTTTTGACGGGTATTGGAAGGACGTCGGAACGATATCAAGCCTCTGGGAAGCGAATATGGACCTTCTCGGTGAGCACCCTAAGTTCAACATACACGACAAGAAGTGGAGAATCTTTTCAAGAAACTATACCGAGCCGCCGCACTACGTCGGAGAAAAAGCCAACGTTCTCAACTCGATAATAACCGAGGGTTGCGAAATTGAGGGCAACGTTCAGAACTCGGTTCTTTCAAAGGGAGTTATCGTTGAAGAAGGCGCTTTTGTTAAAGACTCCGTAATAATGAGCGATACGGTTATTAAATCGGGTGCGGTAGTCAATTATTCGATAATAGACAGCGATACCGTAATATCGGGTGGCGCGTCGGTCGGAGAAGATAAGGAAACCGCGAAGGGAATAACGGTTATAGGCAGCGGCCTTGTCGTAGGCGAGGGCGCAAAAATAGAGGCGGGCGCTATGGTAAACGCCGATTATGACGGTGTATCCGTCGCAAATAAGTAAATCGGAGGAAAATTTGATATGTCAACTGCGGGAATTATCTTTTCCAACATACATGATAACAATATACCTGAGCTGACATCATCGGGCAAGCGATTCAAATCGAAACGCTCAGCGGCTTCTTGCTGCGACAC
>CAMGRB010000176.1 GCA_946061315.1 uncultured Clostridia bacterium
TTGCCATAAAAATATGCACCTCCAAAAGTTTGTCTAACTTTTGGGGTGCATATCATGTTCACCCTTGCGTGATTTTTTTATTTTTTATCGTGTAAGCCGAGGTCGCAAAGAAGTGCGCTTATTTGCGCCTGCTTATCGGGGGTTGTTGAGTTATTGATTGAAAGCTCGTTTATGCCCCGCTTTGCGCCGCCCTTGAAAAGCAGCTTTCCCCATCTTCGTATCTCGTAAAACGGGAGCAATATTTTCTTGCCTTCAAGCGACGGATAGTGAAATTTCAATACATCGTACGGGAGCCATATCCTCGAGAGGGCGTATTTGAATTTGCCTCCCCTTTTTACCTGTTGTACGGCTACTCTGTTATTTACGTTTCCGTACACTCCCCCGCCTAAAATGTAATTTTCAAGCTTTCTTGTAACCTCCGTATGCTCGCCGCCGTCAAACCATACCTCTGCAAGCTTTTCGCATTGTTTTGCAAAAACGGCAAGCCCGCCGTTTTCCAAAAGTGACTCTCTTTTTTCTTTATCAAAGGTAAGGCGGTGATTAAGCACCCACATGTCAATAAACGGGCGCACTCCGCAACCGCCTATCTGAAAATGCTTTGCCATGTGTGCGATATGATAATAGTAAAACATTTCGTCAGTAAGTAAATACTCATATTTATCCGTCGGAAAAGCGTATTCCCACACGTTTTCAAGGACAAGGTCGGCTTTGTCTAAAATATCGCTTTCAATCAATGTATAGTGCAGTTCAAGATGCACTCCACCCTCTGAAAACAGACTTATGTTATGAGAGCCTTTACCCTCTGTCTTATAAGATAATTTCTCAATCAACAGATTTTCTGTGCGCAAAAGATCTTCTCCGTGCACAAGTATATCAATATCGCAGCTTGTGCGCATCCACGGCTCCGGATAGTACCGTCTTATAACCGAGCCTTTTAAGCATATAAAAGGAATTTCGGCTTCGTTTATAACCTGCTTTAAGCGATTAAGTTCATAATTGATATTCTCGTAGCGGTAAACCGAAGTCATTATCTGCTTTTCAAATTTCGACTTGATTTCGCTGTTTGAAATCAGGTTATTTTTTATAAACGCGTCGCCGACAAGATGGGCAAGGTCATGGCTTTTGGAAAGCTTATAAAGCTTTTCAAGCTCTTCATCGGTAAAACCGTATTCTTTCGGCTCAACGGGTGTTTTGCAAACCTCGTTTGCAATAAGCCTCATCATTGCTCCCGACAAGCTTTCCATAACTCGCCCTCCTTCCCTTGCTTTAATTCTATGCTTTAATCTCTGAAATACAAGTCCCTTGTATAAACCTTATTAAGTACGTCTTTAATGTCATCGTTATAGCGGTTGGCAATAATTACGTCGGAAATTTGCTTAAACTCGTCAAGGTCGCGTATGACACGGCTGTTAAAGAAGCTGTCCTCCTTCATTGTCGGCTCGTAAACGACAACCTCTATTCCCTTCGCTTTTATGCGTTTCATGACACCCTGTATCGATGATTGACGGAAATTATCGCTTCCGGCTTTCATAGTCAGGCGGTAAACGCCGACGGTCTTGGGATTCTTTGCGATGATCTGATCTGCGATAAAATCTTTCCTTGTGCTATTTGCCGCAACGATTGCGGAAATAATGTTCTGCGGAACGTGATTATAGTTGGCAAGGAGTTGTTTTGTATCTTTCGGCAAGCAGTATCCACCGTAGCCGAATGACGGATTGTTATAGTGGTTCCCGATACGTGGGTCAAGGCAAACGCCCTCGATTATAGACTTTGTATCAAGTCCTCTGACTGCCGCATACGTATCAAGCTCGTTAAAGAAACTGACACGCAGTGCAAGATATGTATTTGCAAACAGCTTTACCGCCTCTGCCTCCGTGGGATTCATAAAACGGACTTCTATATTCTCCTTGATTGCTCCCTCTTTCAAAAGATTTGCAAAGGTATCTGCCGCCTGTTTTAATCTCTCATTGTCGGAAGGCGCGCCGACTATTATTCGGCTCGGGTAAAGGTTGTCGTAAAGCGCCCTTCCCTCTCGCAAAAACTCCGGGCTGAAAAGAATATTGTCACATGAATACTTTTGACGAACGCTTTCCGTAAATCCGACAGGAACAGTCGATTTTACAACCATTATAGCATTGGGATTGACGGAAATAACTTGTTTTATAACGCCCTCAACGGACGACGTATCGAAATAATTCTTTGCCGTATCGTAATTTGTCGGCGTGGAAATGACAACGAAATCCGCATCACGATACGCGCTATCGCCATCTGTGGTAGCTTCAAGGTCAAGATTTTTCGTTGCAAGATATTCCTCAATTTCGTCGTCCTCAATGGGAGATTTTTTATTATTTATCATTGATACCTTTTCGGGTATTATATCCACGGCTTTTACCGTGTTGTGCTGTGCCAGAAGCACCGCCATCGAAAGACCGACGTAACCGGTCCCCGCTACTGCTATTTTCATCTTTTGATCCTTTCCATTCAACTAATGAGCTTCACTGATTGCTTTTATTGTTTTTATTATAGAAATTCAAAGTCTTTTTATAATCGTCTTCCCACGTTCCGAGATTACTTACTCCGATTTTGGATTTTCCAATCGTTTCAAGTTTTATTCGTTTCCATTCGGTTGTTACGTATATATCGGCCTCTTTAATGAAAGCGTCACGGCATAACAAATAATCTTCATCTACAGGTGCGCCTTCAATACACTGAATAAGCTTATCTTTCAATGCGTCCGCCTTGTCAAGAAGCCTGATATCACATTCATATGACCGAAAGTATATTGCTCTCAATCTGCTTTCAACTTCGATTATTTCTTTAATAGCACTCTCTTTTTCTTCTGCGGTATCAAGAAGTGAAATCATTTTCGGATCGCTGTATTTTATTATAGTCGCGGCTATTTTTTGTGTTTCGTTTCTTCTGTCCATACGGTGCTGAGTTACTATTTTTATGCTGTTGCTTTTTCTTTGAATAAGCGAGTTAAAAATAAGACCCAATATACCTAAAATGAACGTTACGCAAACCGTGATGATAGATATTATTTGTTCCATATTAGTGCTCCTTTTTAACGTTTGATTTTATAAAAATCCTTGTACCACTCTGCAAAGCGGCGGAGCCCTGTGCGAAGATCTGTTGAGGGTTTGAAGCCGAAATCACGTTCAAGTGCGCTTGTGTCCGCATACGTAACCGGAACATCCCCCGCCTGCATGGGCACAAGTTTTTTATGTGCTTCAAAATCGTAATCTGCCGGTAACACCCCCGCACGAATCAACTCCTCCTGCAAAATCGTAACAAAATCAAGCAGATTTTCGGGATGATTATTTCCGATATTATATATACGGTACGGCGGAATCGGAAGTCCGTCCTCTCCGTTTTTCTTTTCGGGAGCGCACCTCATAACACGTATTACGCCCTCCACTATATCGTCAACGTACGTAAAATCACGCTTGCAGGGGGGAAGCTCGGAACCGTGGCAGAGAGGTCAGCAT
>CAMGRB010000177.1 GCA_946061315.1 uncultured Clostridia bacterium
CTTAAATCCCCGCTTTTCAAAGGGTACAAATATCCGCACGATTATCCGAACGACTACGTTGAACAGCAGTATCTGCCGAATGATATAAAGGATAAAAAATATTATTCCTACGGTGAGAACAAAAACGAGCAGGCGGCTAAAGCCTATTGGGATAACGTAAAGAAAAAGCAATAAGAAATTAAAGAGCAATGACGAAAATCATTGCTTTTTTCTTTGGATATATAATGTATTTTTGCTCATATAAAAATATGTTCATATATGCTATATATGCAAGTTTAGCAAAATATAGAAAAACTATTGCATTATCTTTGTCATTGTGATACAATTAAAATGTAAGGGATAGCATATTTTCCCTTTTCATTTAACGAAAAGCAAATCATTGGCATTACTTAAAATCAGACTTACGTTTAAGGAGGGTTTTATGAGAAAACATTTTGCATTAATTCTGTTATCACTTCTCTGTGCGCTCTTTTGCACTTTTGCCCTTGTCGGTTGCGATGAGAGCTTTTTGGATAGCACGGACAGTACGTCAAGTGATACCGAGTCCTCGGACACCGAGAGCGCGCAGGACACAACCGATACCGAAAGCGGTACGGTGGATACTGACCCGCTTAAAGACCACTACTCTCACAATTATGACGATTGGCACGTAAAGAAAGCGGCTACCTGCATTGACAATGGTATGGAAGAGCGCGTGTGCTCCGTTTGCGGTTACAAAAAGAGTAAGGAAATCGAAGCGACGGGAATACATAACTTCGGTGATGACGGCAGGTGCACGGTATGCAACGACTTTATGGAGTTTACCCTTAATCCCGATAACGCCTCATACACCATAACCGATTACGAAGGAAGCACGCCAAAAATGGTCGTCCCCTCGAAATACAAGGAGCTGCCCGTTACGTCCATTGGCGACAATGCGTTTGCCGAGTGTCAGAACCTCAAATACGTAACGATCGGAAGCAGAATAACAAGTATAGGCAACGGTGCATTTTATAACTGCAAGGGCTTTACGGAAATAGAATTGCCAAACGGTCTTCTGAGCGTCGGCGAAAAAGCCTTCTCTTATTGCACAAGCCTTAGAAAAGTGACTATACCCGATAGCGTAACGAGCATAGGCTCTTATGCGTTCAAAGGTTGCTTCTCACTTTTAAGCGTAAATATACCCTTCAAAATCGAGATCATAAACGAAGGTGCCTTTGCATCTTGCTACAATCTCGAATCGGCAACGTTGCCAGACGGATTAAAAACCGTAGGACTCTGTGCATTCGCCGATTGCTATAAGCTTAAGAAAGTAAATATCCCCGACAGCGTCGTCACAATAGGTGGAGCCGCTTTTTCCTGGGCCGACTTAAGAAGCATAAAAATAGGGAACGGTGTTACTGAAATAGGTAACGCTGCGTTCTACGGTTGCGATAATCTTGTGGATATAACGATACCGGACGGGATGCAAACTATCGGTCAGTTGGCTTTTGAATACTGCGGGAACTTTGCGTATAACGAATACGACAACGCATATTATATCGGAAGCGAAACAAATCCTTACATAATACTCATAAAGGCAAAGGATAAGGAAATTACAAGCTGCGAGATAAACGAAAATACCAGATTTATTTACGAGGGCTCATTCAAAGATTGTAAAAACCTCGAGAGTATTTCGATACCCGATAGCGTTACAAGCATCGGCATTTACGCGTTTAGCGGTTGCGGCAGCATTACGAGCTTAACGATAGGCGACGGCGTTGCGGATATAGGAAGAAACGCATTTTACGGTTGCGCAAAGATGGAAGCGGCGACGCTTGGCGAGGGTGTAAAGACGATAGGCGAGAACGCGTTTTCGGGTTGTTCCTGCCTTGAAACAATAAATATTCCGGGCGGTGTGGTAAGCATAGGTGGAAACGCATTCTCAAACTGCACCTCGCTTTCGGGCATAACAATAGGTGACGGTGTGACGAGTATGGGAAAGAGCGCGTTTGAGGGTTGCGCGTCCATTGAAAGCGCCGTGATAGGAAACGGACTTAAAATCATAGAGAGCAATACGTTCAAGAGTTGTTCCAACCTTTCCGCCGTAACGCTCGGCAACTCCGTTGAAAAGATAGAAAAGAACGCATTTTACGGTTGCGGCGCGCTATCCGCCATAACCGTGCCCGACAGCGTAACGGCGATAGGCGAAAATGCCTTTGAAGGATGCACAAATCTTGCCGCCATAACGGTAGGAAACGGTCTTACAAGCCTTGGGCGCAACGCGTTCGGAGAGTGCGATGGCCGCGCGTACAACGAATACGGAAACGCCCTCTATCTCGGAAATGAAACGAACCCTTACGTAGTTCTTGCAAAAGCAAAGGATAAATCTGTCACAAGCTGTGAAATAAACGAAAATACCCACGTCATTTACTCTTCCGCATTTCTCGATTGCGATGCTCTTGAAAGCATAACGGTAAGTGGCAAAATAACCGATATAGGCAGCGGTGCGTTCAAGGGGTGCAAAGGACTCACTAACGTTTCAATAGGAAGCGGAGTAACGAATATAGGCGACAGGGCTTTCTCCGGTTGTATCTTGATTACGGATATGGAAATTCCCGACAGCGTAAAATCAATAGGCGACTTTGCGTTTTACGGTTGCTCGTCGCTGGCTGACGTATCAATGGGAAAAGGCGTATTGAAGATAGGCGATGACGCGTTCAGGGATTGTAACGCTCTTGACGCGGTGCGCATAACCGATATTGCTTCCTGGTGCAGAATTTCGTTTATAAGTGAGTATTCAAACCCGATATACTATGCACGTAATCTCTATCTTAACGGCACGCCCGTAACCGATTTGGCAGTACCCGACGAAATTACGGCGATAAACGGCTATGCGTTCATAAATTGCAGTAACCTCACAAGCGCTATAATACCGAGTGGCGTTACGACAATAGGAAATCAGGCGTTTGCGGGTTGTACCAATCTTGAAAGCCTGACCATAGACGGCGACAAAGAAATACGTGAAAAAGCGTTTTCGGGTTGTTCAGCGCTTGCAGAATTAACGTTTGCGGGCGGCGAAATTACAATAGGAAACTACGCTTTTGAAAGTTGTGTAAGCATAACGAGCATCGGAATTACGGGAAATATGCACGTATATCCAAACGCATTTTATAACTGTACGGGTATTAAGACAATAGTCATAACCGACGTAGATTTGACCCCCGTATTTAACGGTTGCGTAAATCTTAATGAAGTATTCTTTAAGTATCAGGATGATACGGAACTCGAATTTGAAGTTTCTTTCGGTTCAGCGACGGTATATTATTACAGCGAAACCAAACCCGACGAAGAAGGCAACTATTGGCACTACGCCGAGGACGGAGTAACCGTTGTGAAATGGTAAAAATATAAAACTGCGGTGGCATTTCCACCGCAGTTTTGATTAAAAGGTTGTTGCAAAATCGCAACAACCT
>CAMGRB010000178.1 GCA_946061315.1 uncultured Clostridia bacterium
ACTTCATTGTCCGTAGGCGGACACAAATGAACGAGGTTGTGCTACGCACAAATGATGTTGGCTTACGCCCAATGATGTTGCGGCGTTGCCGCAAATGAAGTTGCCTTCGGCAAATGATAAGAAGGATTTGAACAAAGCGTTAAGAAAACCCTTCGGGGAAGGGTTTTTAGCGCTGACCGAAGGATTTTGCAAGGCATATATATCAAATACCGCCTTCTTGCCTTGCAAAATTCGAGAACAATATCCTTCTTCCCCAGCCAAAAAATCCAAGTCGAATGACTTGGATTTTTTCATTTGTGTCCGTAGGGCACAACATCGTTTGCCCATTAGGGCAACATCATTTCGAGCAAAGCGAGAACATCGTTGTCCGTGAACGGACACAAATGAACGAGGTTGTGCTACGCACAAATGATGTGGGCTTACGCCCAATGATGTTGCGGTTTTACCGCAAATGAAGTTGCCTTCGGCAAATGATGGGAAGAATTTTAAGTCCTATAATAGCAATTTTTAAGGGCAGAGTGTCGCAATTTCGCATTTTGGAAGGCGTTTTGGCACTCTGCCCTTTTTGGTTTTGATGTTTTTAGTTGGTCTGAATGATTGATGCTTCGGGTGGTGTGAATGATTATTTTTTCACGTCCATGGTTACGGCGCAAAGCATACTGTCGGGGTGAGGATCGCCGCGGACGGCTCCGATATAGTCTTTGCCGAGCAGGTCGTAGAAGTTGCCGCTGATATTAAGCTCCGGAAGGCGTCCGACAAACTTGCCGTTTTCCAAAAGATATGACATCTGTACCGGGGTGGCAAAATGACCGTCGGGCGTAGTATCTCCGCCTGAAGCCAAGACAACGTAGATGGCTTTGCCGGGTACGAGTTCACCCAAAGTCTTGGCGGTGGGGTCTGCGTAAAAACGGCTGAATCCGAGCCCGGGCACACCATCATAGGCGGCGCTTGCCGTGCCGAGATTGGAAATACCGAATTTGTCCGACGATTTTTTGGTGGTTATAAGACCTGTCAGCGTTCCTTTGTCAATGAGAGTAGGGCGAAAATCGGGTGCTATGCAACCCTCATCGTCAAAGAAGCAGGCGCCCGGGTGTGTAGCGGAATTCATATCGCTCCTTAAAGAGAACTTTTCCGAAAAGGCTTTTTGCCCAAGCTTGCCGCTTAAGAGTGATGCGCCCGAAACGTACATTTCCGCGATGAAGTGTCTTAAAAAAGTGCCAAACGCTTCGGAGGTATCCATCACGATGGGATAGCGACCGGGCTCTATATCTGCGGGCTCGTAATACGCATCATATTCATTTTTGAACTGCGACAGTAAGGCGTCTGCATCAAAGTTATTGCCCTCGTACATAAGAGCAGTATCAAACAGATTGCCCGAGCCTCGATTTTGTGCGAGCAACTGAACGCTAACGTCGCGACCGGAGCTTGTCAGGTGACGGCCGAGTGAGTTGCGATACTCGGTCTTTGTGTAATTGAGGCTTATTTTGTTGGAAAAGGCAAACCGCGGGCAAGCTTCGCCAAGGCGGTCGAGAAAAGCTTGCATAGTGGGGATAAGTGCGGGCACGGGGATAATTTCTTCCTCGTGTAAATCCTCCTTTTCCAGCGCACCTTCCAATTTGCACGGATAAGGGATATTCAGCGAAAGAGCCTCGGTGGCTTTTTCGGTAAGAGCCTTTTCATCGGGCGTGCCAAGACAACCTGCAACGCCGATACAACCGTTTTCATACACGCGGACGGTGCCCGTTGTTTCTTCCTGCTCGCGAAAACTGTCTATTTTGCCGCCCGTCACGTTGAGCGTTACGGAGTGGCTTGTTTTTATCAAAAATTCTTTTTCCATAGTCAATCACCTCACTGCACATTCATAGAGGAAACGCGGACGTAAGGACCGCCGAAGCCCACGGGCAGATTTGCCTGCTCCATCTTGCCGCAACCGCCCGTCACAAACGAGAGCAGACGTACGTCACGGGTCAAGCCGTCGATAAGTCCGAGCGTTTCAAATACGGAGCCTGTCAGCACGCTGATCTGTACCGGGCTTCCGAGCTTGCCGTCGACGATTTCATATGCAAGATTGGGCGCTATTGTAAAGGTGCTCATTCCGCTTCCGTGGCGAATGGTCTTTATAAAGTAGCCCTTTTTGATGGGAGCGATAAGCTGATCGAAATCCATATCGCCGCCCTCTATGTAGGTGGTGGTCATACGAACGATCGGCTCAAAGGTACAATCTATGGCGCGTGCGTTACCCGTCGTATTCTCGTCCAAGGCGGCGGCAGTCTGCGCGTTGTGCAATCTACCTGCCAGAACGCCGTCTTTGATTAAGTAATTTTTGCGTGCGCGGGTGCCCTCGTCGTCATACGGAACGTAGCCGGAGCCGGGCAAGGAGCCGCACTCGGCAATAGACAGAATGGGCGAGCCTACGGTTTTGCCAAGCTGCCACTCATTGCGCATGGATTCGTCGGAGAGCATAAAGTCCGACTCCGACTTATGCCCGAAGGACTCGTGTGCGAAAACGCCCGCCGCCTCGGGAGCAAGAACTACGGGGTACTTACCCGGTGTAACAGGCACGGAGTTGCGCATAAAGGACGTCTGCTCTGCTACGGCATCGCGGATCTCATTCTCCAGCCCTTTCAACTCGTCAAAGCGGGTAGCGCCCTTTTGCCAATGCCCCGTGAACTTCTTTTCGCCCTCTGCCATATTGCAGGAAAAGGAAAGCCCGCAGGTCTGGTAATCGAAAGTTATGTCCGCACCCAGACTTGACTCAAAATGGAACAAACTGTTGCGGTCAAGATATAAGCCCTGTGGCATGGTGACACAGGCATCCTCGGAAAGCAGAGGCAGATACGACAAAAGCAGAGCCTGCTTATCCTTTGCACAAACGTCACGAACGGAACAGTCCTTGAAGCACATAACGGTGTCCCGATTGCGCTCAAAGCGGCGAACGACGGGGTCCTCTTCTATTTTGTCGTTCGGTGTGGCGGCGTCGTACAGACCGTCAAGCGTCTTTTGAAGATGGTCAAGATCCGTCACGGATGCGTAATACCACATCTTGCCGTCGTATACACGCAGAAAAGCACGGCGCTCAACACGGGTTTTCATTTCCTCCAAAACACCGGCTTGATAAGAAATAGCCGTGCGGGAGCGATCCTCCGTTCGTACGTCGGCATAAAAGCCGTTTCTGAAATGAATCATAAAAGTAATCCTTTCCCTGTCAGATGAATTTTATAAGCTTATAATTCATTGTACCACAAAGATACGGTTTTTTCAACATCTCATAAATAAATAGTGACGAATTATCATTCGGAAAGTTTTTTGTGCGTTTGGCATATATTTTGTTTTTTCTTATTTTATTCTTTTATTTTTCATACAATTTTCATTGAAAAAACATAAAAATTTAAGATATGAAATTTATCAGCTGGAACGTGAATGGCCTCAG
>CAMGRB010000179.1 GCA_946061315.1 uncultured Clostridia bacterium
CTCGGAGATGGAGCCTAAAACTCCTTCCGTCACGGCAAGCCGTGCCACCTCCCTCTGTACGCTAACCCCCGAAGCGAAGAATGAGCTTTGGGGGTTCGCGTAGAATCAGGAGCAACGGTATAATTTTATTTGTCCGCCGAGATCCTTCGCTACGCTCTAGAATGACACGGCGGAGGTGACGTAACATACCTCGCTATAAAAAAAGCAGAGCGAAAAATTTATAAACTCACCAAAGTGCAAAAAAAAGAGCAAGAATGAAAGGACAATATCCTTCTATTCTTGCTCTGTTTGTTTTTGCAGATGAATTGATGCTTACGCATCATGAATTGGCTACGCCATGATTTCTCGCTTCGCTCCATGAATTGAATTGCAACCAATGTGCCGAAGGCACAATTCATGCCGCGGGCAATTCACGAAAGCGTCAGCTTTCAATTCATGCAACCGCAAGGTTGCAATTCATTGCGTTTACGCTATTATATTGTTTCTTCTTTTGTGGTCGTTACGGGCTCAAGTGTGACTCCGCTTGAGAGGTATGCAACCTGTTTGAGCGTCATAATGCCGAGGGCGTTTTCCGTGCCGTTTACCGTCATGCCCGAGGTGTAATAGCTTCCGTCCGTTGCTCCGTCCTTTTGTACGAAGCTCATATTTCCGTTTTCGTCTATTACGTATGCGCTTATTACTATCTGAAGATTTACGTGGTTTGCAACAGTCGGGTCAAGTCCGTTTACGGATATACCGATACGGGTAAGCGTATGGTCCTTTATCTCCGCCATTACGGAGTTTGTATCTATCGAGCCATCTGCAACAGTAAGTGCGTCCTTGCCCGTTACGTTTGATACTATTATGCCGTACTTTAATTCCTTGCCCGGTTCAAGGTAGGAATTGTAGGCGTTAAGAGCGTCAACGTTTACGATAAATCCGCCGTAAATTGAGGTGTTGTTCTTCTTTGCGGAGTAGCCGAGCGCAACAAATATTGCATCGGCATCTTCTGCGTTGTAGTTATTTGCGCACACGGTGCAAGCTCTTACGTATGCGCCCGCCTCGCCAAAGCCGTTTTCGTAAGTTATTCCTACAATGGCGCCCGGGGTATGCGCAAGGAGCGCCCATATATTTGATTTTTCAAGAGTTACCTCGGAAGTTGCGGTTTTGTCCGTAGTCGTTGCCTCGTATACGCTATACGTTACGGGATTTTCATAATCGGGCTCGCTTCCTGCACCGCAGTAAGGACAGTCGGTTATATAGCCGTCATAACCCTCTTTTACGCAGGTTGACTCAAACGTATGTGGGGTGTACTCGTGCGGAATACCGTAGTAAATCGTGTATGCGGGATATGAAACGGACACTCCGTCAACTATTTTGGTTGTTGCTTTGCAGTCTTTGAACACGTCGCTGTTTGTTATCGGCGCCATGGTATATACCTGTATTCCGCTTCTTCTTAAGAACGCATTGTTGCTTACAGTGCAGTTTTTCTTGTGAATATATACTTTAAGAACTACGTCCTCTCCCGTAACATTACTATTGTCACTTCCTACGCAGAAGCCGTATTCTCCTATATATTCCGGTCCTACAAGAACAACCTTCTGGAGTCCCGAACAGTCATCGAATAACTTTGCGGTGCTTTTAGTGCCTTCACCGAGATAAACGTATTTTATATAGTTGCAACGCCAGAATGAGTCGGTGCTATTGGCAACGGTAAGAACCTCGGCTCCGTCGGGCATGATAAGCTCCGTAATGCTTGTGCGTGCAAATGCTCTTGAGTCGAAGGTATATTTTCCTCTGTCGGAGAACTTAACAGATTTGAGAGGAGTATACTTAACCTTTTCATCTGATGTTGTACGGAATGAATTTTTACCAAACGTTATATCTGACGCACCGAACTCGGCAGATAAGATACCATCGCACTCCGCAAATACATACTCACCCGCAAAGTTTACTTTAAGTCCGTCGCCGACAACTATCTTTGTAAGCGCGTCACAGTTTTTGAAGGCACTACCGTTGATTATCATATTGTCACCGAAAATTATATCCGTGAGCACGGTGGAATTTTCAAAAGAATAGGAATTTACGGTAAGACCGTAGGTAGCCGAGAAATCTATGGTTTTAAGCGTGGAGCCTATCTTTCTTATTCCGTTGCCGTTGTTGGTTACGCAAGTAATGCCGAGAGGAATTTTAATTCCCGTTATGTTATCTCTCGAATAAGTTGCACTTTCGTCGTCGGCATCCTTAAAAGTTGACCTTATCTCGTTCATTAAAAGAACGTAATCGGTCGTGACGGTAGCGTCGGATTGCTTTGAAGAAGTAATAAAATCCGTCGCCTTTACCCTTGTTGTCTTTACCTCGCCGTCGATTTCGAGGGTTACGGTAAAGTATATTTCGCTTATCTGCGGATACGTTGCTCTTGTTACAACGTGGTCACATCTCTTACAATGCCATGAGGTAAGTCCGTGTTCCGTCACGGTATATTCCTTGTCGATGATGGGGTCGTCATAGTCGTGACCGAGTGCAAGCCACGTGTCGTTATAGGTTTTTCCGCAGGCACACTCATAAGTGTAATATCCGTTTTCGGTACAGGTAACGACTCTACCGTCTATTGGCGTCGTAGGCACAAAGACGTGGATGCCGTCCGCGTAGTGGGTACAGCCTACAAACTTGACATCGTATTTTCCACTCGTTTCATTGAGGACATTTTCATATCCGTTTTTAAGGAGCTCCGAGGGAACTTCATAGTTAAAGGTACCGCCGGTTATTTCGTAGCCGAATTTATCGATAACGTCGTAAAATACACTGTTTTCCTGAAGCGTGAAATTACCGCCGTATATAAAGACGTTTACCTGCCTTGACGTCGAGGACGTTCCACTCTTAAAAAGCTCTGTACCGGTGAGCGTAACGCTTGAGCCTTCGAATATCTCAAAATTACATCTTCTCAACGCATCTTTGGCGTACATAAGTCTGTTAGCCGTAACGTTACCGTAGATTTTAACTCTCGGACAACAAGCCGTATTGTCTTGATCCATAGAGCCGGATACGTAAATAAGGTTTGTGTTTGAGACGATGGTTACGTCTTTACCTACCCAAAGTCGTGAATAAATGTCATCTCCGTAGCCGTGCCTCCACGTATTGTATACGGCGTCTGTATCAAGGTTGCTGCCCGTTCTCGTTGAGGTATACGTTATGGTACCGCTACCGGTTATCATAACTCCCGAGCGCTGTGATTTGAAAAGCGAGTCCGATACGGTTGCGGTAAGATTATGTCCGTTCATATCCAGGACGCATTTGCCCCAGGGAGTTCCTATTGACGAGGTAGTTTCAATATCTGCGCCGAGCTTTACATACCAGCCCTTACCCAAGTACGTTTTTAGGTCGTCAAGCGTTTCTACCGTAGTTCCGTAAGCCTCATAGAGCCTTGTGTCCT
>CAMGRB010000180.1 GCA_946061315.1 uncultured Clostridia bacterium
AAGATTGTTGCAGTGTTTTCTTGCCAAAAAATCCTGTAACACACCCAAAACTTAACAAAATTATTGAAAATGAGGGACTTCTAAATAGGGAATTCCTTATCCAAGATGCGATTTCAAAAATGGAAATTATTGACATTAAAAATTGATAGAAAATGATGTCGCTTAAAACGTCGGCGTTCGGGTTGAGGAATGACTCTATTCTTTTCATAGCGTAACTGTTGGTAAGCAAAAACGCCACAGCACCGAAAACTGCGGTTATTCCATAGACAAAAGACATCTTTTTGAGATTTGCTCCGCCTATAAAGAGAACGGATATTCCTATCATCGCTATTATTACCGTACCCGAAAGATGCTTTTCAAGGAGTACAAGTCCGCAAGCGCCGAAAAGGAAAAGCCCCGGCAATATTATCTCACGAAGAAGCGTCTGCTTCTTTTCGTAATTTTTGTCTATGTACCACGCAAGAATAAGAATTATCCCGAGCTTCATAAGCTCCGAGGGTTGAAAGCTCAAGGGCGTTCCCGGTATTCCGAGCCACCTTTTTGCAACTCCCTCGGAAAATCCGCCGAAAAGGACTATTACAAGAAGAAGCATACATACCGTATAAAACGCAGGTGAAATTTTCTTATAAATCCCCACGGGAATACGGCTGAAAAGAATAAGCACAAAAACGCCGATTGATAAAAATATTATCTGGCGCTTTATGTAGTATGCTCCGTCGCCGTAGTGCGAGAGAGCATACGGATAGCTTGCGCTGAAAATTATGAGCGTACCGAGAGAGAGCAAAACGGCAAGTATGATGATAAGTGCCTTGTCTGCCCCGCTCCTTTTGTATTCGCTCCGAATTTCCTCCGTATTTATATTTTGCACCTTTCCGAAAGAAACAACAGTTTTCATAATTCACCCAATCCAAAAAATGCGATAATACAGAAAATAGCGTTTATCGCGCTGAAAACACCGACTATCTTCATTTCGCTCCATCCGCACTCCTCAAAGTGATGGTGCAGAGGCGCCATTTTGAAAATTCTTTTTCCGTGGCTTAACTTAAACCAGCCAACCTGCAAAATATCGGACAATGCCTCGCATATAAACACAAATCCGTAAACGAGGACAAGAAGAATATTATTTATAAGAAACGACATTCCCACTACCAAAGCACCGAGGAACAAGGAGCCGGTGTCGCCCATAAAAACTTTTGCGGGGTGCAGGTTATAAACGAGAAAACCTACCGAGGAGCCTATTATTATAGCCGAAAAGAAAGAGATTATCGGATCCTCCAAAACAGTAAAAGTACAAAAAGCAAAGAAAAGCCCGACCGTTAGTACCACGGAGGCGGCAAGACCGTCTATTCCGTCGGTAAGATTTACGCTGTTTACAACGCCGCAAAGAAGAAAATACGCCAGAACGTAATAAAAGAAGCCTATATCAAACTCCACGTTAAAATACGGAATATAAAGGACCGTATCAAGATCGACGGTGAAATGAAGTGATATAAGGAAAAGCACGGCAAATACCGATTGCAAAGCGAATTTTGCAAGAGGAGTAAGCCCCTCGTTTTGCGCTTTTTTCATCTTTGCCATATCGTCTATAAGCCCTATGAGCGCATTGACTATCGCATAAACCATTACGTTGAGCGCGCAAAGAAATGCTCTTGTGTCGGTTTTGTCCCTTTCGACTATAAAGAAAACCGCAAAAGCAAGTATCGAGGCGACGATAAATGCAATTCCGCCCATTGTGGGCGTTCCCTCTTTTGACTTATGCCACCTCGGACCTATATCGAGAATTTTCTGCCCTATTTTTGCCGAGGCAAGAACGGGAATGAGCCATTTCAGTATAAGAACGGTGGCGATAAGCGTGATAAGCACCGAAACAAAAAATATTGCCGTGTATTCCATATTCACATCTCTTTCATAAAATCTACTGTTTTTTCAAAACGCATACCTCTGCTCGCTTTAACGAGTATTACGTCGCCTTTTTTAAGCGACGATTTTATCCTGTAAGACGCGTCCCTTACCGATTTGCATATAACCCCGCCGCAAAAGCCGTCGGAGAGATATTTTGCGTTTTCTCCGAGCACGAATATGTTTTTTATTCCGAGGTCCCTTGCAAACTCGCCTATACGGTAGTGATATTCCCTTGCAAACTCACCAACCTCAAGCATATCGCCGAGCATAGCGTACGGGACAAGATTTTTAATTTTTGCATATTCGCAAAGCGATATAAGCGCGCTTTTCATTCCCTCGTAGGACGCGTTGTAGCAGTCGAGTATCATTGAAAAGGTGTCCGTTTCAATGAGGCTTTCGCGCATTTTGTCTGCTTTGTATTTAAGAAGCCCCGATTTTATATCCTCCGTACCCATACCGCACACTCTGCCTGCGGCATAAGCAAAAGCGGCGTTTTGCGCGTTGTGGGCTCCGAACGAATTGAGCGCAATATCCGCCTTTATATCGCTGTTTTCGGGTGATATTTTTTCAAAGATACCGAATTTTATGCCCGTGTCTGTATATGAAGGTTCGGTAATTGCAAAATCTCCGTCATCTCCGACAAAATAAGGCCTTATATTGCCGTAATTCAAATTTTTGAATCTCTGTTCGCTCGGAACAACAGCAAATTTTTTAGTGTTTTTCAAAATCTCCGCCTTTGCGCAGAATATATTTTCCCTGCTCCCGAGCCTCTCTATATGTGCGCTGCCTGCATTGGTTATGACCGCTATATCGGGCTCGCAAATTTCCGAAAGGAACCCGATTTCCCCCGCCCCTCGCATACCCATCTCGACAACGCAATATTCCTCGTCCCTTACGGAAAGCAAAGTTTGCGCCACTCCTATTTCGTTATTATTGTTTGAATATGTAGCGCATACGCTGTATTTTTCGGAGAGGACCGATTTTATCATATCCTTTACGGTAGTCTTGCCGACGCTGCCCGTAACTCCTATTATTTTCGTTTTTCCTTTATGATATTTCGCAAGATTGCAAAAGGCATTTTTTACGTCGTCAACATAAATTATCGACACAGGTGAGGCAATTTCCCTGTCTGTGACTATCAGTTTTGCGCCGTTTGCGCATGCCTCGTCTATAAAATCCGCCCCGTTGAAATTCTCTCCTTTTAATGCAAAAAAACACGTCGGCTCGCGGGAAAATTCTCTTGAATCTGTAGTTATTCCGCTTATTTGCACGTCTTTTCCGTATAACTTTGCACCGAGTGCGTTTGCAATTTCCTTTGACGTATAAACGGCGGTTTTTATCATTTCTCTTTAAGTGCCTCCGCTATTATTTCTCTTTCGTCAAAGCTTGTTTTACCGTTTTTTGTTATTTCATAGTTCTCGTGACCTTTCCCGAGCAAAAGGAGTATTTCATCTTTCCCCATCGTTTTTACGGCGTACTTTATTGCTTCCCTTCTGTCCGGTAT
>CAMGRB010000181.1 GCA_946061315.1 uncultured Clostridia bacterium
ATCCTGCTATATCCTCTCCAGTTCGTGCCTTAACGAGCGCAGCGGTTTTGTCGCTGACAATACCGATATGTAAGCGTTCAAATTGCTGGTTGCTCTTGGAGCGCTTAATAAACTCTTTTATCTCTTTATAATTGCGCACGACTCGATCCTTGCCACTATTTTCAATATGCCTTAATCTTATATCATCATATTCTCCGAGGGATTCAAGAGCTCCGGACAGAGAGTATCGTTTTTCCGCGTCCGTTATAACAGGTGCTTCCTTGTCGTCGTCCCCGTCGAGATTTGAGAGGCTATAACCGCCTACCGATTTATCAAGCGCTTTCGCAAACGATTTGTAAACCTTGTTAAGATACTTGCGTGTCTGGTTATCAATTTTATCCCCCTTGCCTGTCAAGAGGTTTTTTATTTTATTGAACATTTTTTCGGCAAGAGGTTTATTCCTCAAAGCAAGCTTGTCCGCAAAATACTCGTTGCCTATAAGCTCGCCGACAAAGTCCGCAGAAAGCTCGGTGTTAAGTATATAAGCGCTTTCAGAATTGCTTAACACTTTGAAGGGCAAAAACGGGTGACAAACGGTTACACGATTTTGGGCTTGCAAAAATCACACAAAAAAGCCACGAGGTAAAAACCCCGTGGCTTTATTGCTGGCGGAGAAAGAGAGATTCGAACTCTCGAACCGTGTTACCGGTTACACGATTTCCAATCGTGCGCGCTCGACCAACTACGCGATTTCTCCGTATGATTTATTTTGTTTTCGTAAGGTGCTTTTCATTCCTGCGATAGTATATCACATTGTTCCAAAAAAATCAAGTGCTTTTTTTAATTTATTTCGATTTTTATTTTCGGGGCGGTTTTGGAGTTTTTTATAATATTTTTCTTTATCTTCAAAATCATTGACAAAGCGCTTGCTTTATGGTATACTTATTCCAAATAAATTCACGTTACGGCTATTTGCCGTAGGCGTTTTTATCGGAGGTTTTATATGGATAAAATTCTTAAGCTTTTGGAAGACGACGCTACACTTACTCCCGAACAGATAGCGGTTATGCTGTCAAAGGAAGTTGGCGATATAAAAGAAGCCGTTGAAAAATATGAGAAAAACGGCGTTATCCTCGGTTACAAAGCAATTATTGACTGGGACAAAACCGACCGTGAGTACGTAAGCGCGCTTATCGAGGTCAAGGTTACTCCCCAGCGTGACAGGGGCTTTGACAGAATAGCGGAAAAGATATACAACTATCCCGAGGTGCAGTCGCTTTATCTTATGTCGGGCGGCTTTGACTTTGCGCTTATAATAGAAGGAAAAACGATGAAAGAGGTCGCTTATTTCGTTGCGCAAAAGCTTGCTCCCATTGAGTTTGTAACCTCGACGGCAACCCATTTTGTTCTTAAAAAGTACAAGGACAAGGGCGTTGTTTACGGAAATACGGAGATAGACGAAAGAGGAAATATGCCGTTATGATCGATTACAACAAAATGCTCTCCGATACGGTGCGTGAGATAAAGCCGTCCGGAATACGCAAGTTTTTCGATTTGCTGTCCGATATGGACGACGTTGTTTCTCTTACCGTCGGGCAACCCGATTTCGTAACGCCGTGGCACATAAGAGAAGCGGCTATCGAAAGTCTTGAAAAGGGCAAAACCTATTATACCTCCAACGCAGGAACAACGGAGGTGCGCCGTGAAATTGCAAAGTACTTAAAAAGAAGATTTAACCTCGACTATGACGGAAATGATGAGATTTTCGTAACCGTCGGAGGCAGTGAGGCAATAGACGTTGCAATACGCGCGCTTATAAACCCGGGCGATGAGGTTATTGTTCCCATACCGTCTTTTGTCTGCTACGAGCCTATTGCAAAGCTTGCGGGCGCAAAGGTGGTAACCGTTGCAACAAAGTTAAAAAACAAGTTCAAGCTAACCCCCGAGGAGCTCAAAAGTGCGATCACCCCGAAAACGAAATTGCTTATTCTTCCCTATCCCAACAACCCGACGGGCGCTATTCTCACCCGTGAGGAGCTTGAAGGTCTTGCCGACGTTATAAGAGGCACGAATATAGCAATTCTCTCCGATGAGATTTATGCAGAGCTTACGTACGGAAAGCGCCACGTTTCTATTGCCGAAATAGACGGTATGCGCGAAAGAACTATAATTGCAAGCGGATTTTCAAAAGCGTATGCGATGACGGGTTGGAGGCTCGGTTACCTCTGTGCCCCGAAGCCGCTTATAAAACAGATGCTCAAAATACATCAGTTTGCCATAATGTGCGCGCCGACAACCTCGCAGTTTGCGGCTCTTGAGGCTTTGCAAAACGGTGACGAGGACATTGAGATGATGCGCGCGGAATACAACAGGCGCAGAGTGGTTATTTACGACGGTCTTAAAAGCATAGGCATAGATTCGTTCGAGCCGGAGGGCGCGTTTTACATATACCCCAATATCGCTCCGTTCGGTCTTTCAAGCGACGAATTTGCCGAAAGGCTTCTATATGAGAAAAGATGCGCAATAGTTCCCGGCACGGCGTTCGGCGAGTGCGGAGAGGGCTTTGCGAGAATCTCCTACGCTTACTCCGTAAAGCACATAAACGAAGCGCTTGAAAGAATAGAAGCGTTTGTAAAATCTCTTAAAAAGTAAGGTGTCTTTATGAAAAAAATGAAAAGAGTGTTGAGAAATCAGTTTGCCATCGCTCTTGTCACTTCAATTATGATGGTTGTCGGTATTCCGCTTATACCCATATCGGCGGTAAACGGCATAACGTGGTTACTTGTTGTTGCCATTGTATTTACGGCTTACGGCTTTTACGGTTGCCCGCTTTATTGGATCTCTTACGCATCGAAAAGAGAGCTTTATTCTATACTTTTTCTTATTGAAAACGAGCATATACTGACCGTTGAAGGTCTGTGTCAGCAAACGGGCAAGGACGGAAAATATATTTCCGACAAGATACGTTATCTTTTGCTCGGCGGGTTTTTACCGGGATACGTATTCAACGGCGACGCGCTTGAAAAACCGATCGTTGCCGAAAAGAAGCCAATCGTTCTGTCAATTCCCTGCCCCTCGTGCGGTGCACCCGTCACCCTTACCGACGGAGAGGGAAAATGCGAATACTGCGGCACAAGCATACATAAATAACTGAAAAGCACGGTTTCAATCCGTGCTTTTTGATTTTATAGTTTTTCCGTTTTGAAGGTCGTATATCCCTCGTAGTAATAACTGTGATCTATGCCTTTCATATAGACTTCACGGCTGTTTATTTCGTCGGTGAGAGCTTTTTTCAGCAAAAGCTTTATTTCGACATCTTTTATAGGACTGCGCTCCATTGCAAGCAAATAGTCGTCTTTATCGACAAGGCTCCAATCTACAACCCGTCCGATTTCCTTTTTGAGAATGTGATC
>CAMGRB010000182.1 GCA_946061315.1 uncultured Clostridia bacterium
TACGCAGGAGCCCCCTCCCGGAGGGAGCCTTCACTGCATTTCTCCCGCCGTTTTGCTTTACCGTTTATGTACAAGCGGGCGATTCGTGAATCGCCCCTACCAAAAAACAATTTTTCATTATTCATTATTCATTTCTTTTCTCGGGTCGTCGAGGACGTCGACCCCTACAATTAAGGGACGGTTGTATGTTCTTCCCCTTGCTCCCGTCGGGAAAAAAGTGAAGAGTGAAAAGGTGGAAAGAAGAAAAGACGCCTTCCCCGAAATGTACGTCCCCTACGGATAACATAAATCTCAATGTAAAAAACAGAGCGGTTTCCCGCTCTGTTTTTTGTTGCCCTAAAAGGAGAAAAACACGGCAACTATGTTGATAATGCTTTTTGGGTTACTTGTCAGGCTGTTCCGGCATCTCCACTATCGGAAGGCTCATCTTCTTTTGTTCCGGTTGTGGTTGTATCTTCGGTAACAACGCCTTTATTTCCAAGAGCAACGATTTGATCAAAGGACATTGCGCCGAGTGTTTTTTCGGTACTGTTAACCGTTACCGTTTTAACATAATAGTCCGTTACTACGTCCGGTAAATTCGTCTTTGCTGCTTGCTGAACGAAGGACATATTTCCGTTTTCATCTATTACGTATGCGCTTATAACTATATTGAGCGCTTTAAGTTCATCGGTAAAGCCGGTTAAGGTAAAACCGAATCTTGAGAACGACGCATCGTTTATCTCGACTTGTATCGACTTACCGCTTATGATATTGTCTGTAAATGAAATATTGGTAACGTCATCTCCAGTTACGTTTGATACTATTATACCGTATTTCAAAGGCTTGGTTGTGTATTTGTTGTACTCTGCAAGTGCCGTTGTATTTACGGTAAAGCCGCCGTAAATTGCATTTGATTTACTCTCTGCGCTCGTATCCTTTATCGAATAACCGAGTGCCTTAAAGATTGCTTCGGCATCTTCTGTTTCGTAGTTGTCTTTACATACGGAGCAAGTTCTTACGTGTACTCCGATATTATCAAAGCCTTTTGCATAGGTTATTCTTACAACGTCGCCTGCGGTGTGACCCGTAGCAGATACAACGTTCGTTTTTGCAAGAGTTACCTCGTCGAACGTAGCGCTATTGGTAAGTACGCCTTTAAAGACCTTATACGTTACGTTACCATAGTCGGGCTCGGCATTTGCCTTACAGTAAGGACAGTCGGTTATATATCCATCATAACCCTCTGCCGTACAGGTAGGAGCAAACGTATGTGCGGTGTATTCGTGCGGAATACCGTAGTAAATTGTATATTTGGGATAAGAAACGGACTCTCCGTTGATTTTTTTGGTGGTTGCCGAGCAGGAGTCGAACACGTCTTTGTTTGTTATCGGCGTCATAGTATATACCTGTACGCCGCTTCTCTTAAAAAACGTCATTTTGCTTATGGTGCAATTTGACTTGTGAATATACACTTTAAGAACTCCCACGTTCTCACCCGTAGGATTACCTACGCAGAAGCCGTATTCTCCTATAAATTCCGGTCCTACAAGAACAACCTTCTGGAGTCCCGAACAGTCATCGAATAACTTTGCGGCGCTTTTAGTGCCTTCACCGAGATAAACGTATTTTATATAGTTACAACGCCAGAATGAGTCGGTGCTATTGGCAACGGTAAGAACCTCGGCTCCGTCCGGGAATACAACCTCAGTCATACTGCAATAAGCGAACGCTCTCTTGCCGAAAGTATACTTTCCTCTGTCGGAAAACTTGACGGACTTAAGAGGTGTGTATTCATTATCGTAGGTTTTTTCATTGAAATCTTTAGTACAGAACGAATTTTCACCAAACGTTATATCTGACGCACCGAACTCGGCGGATAAGATATTGTCGCAACTGTCAAATATCTTTTTCCCCGAGAAGTTTATCGTAAGTCCGTTGCCGACAACTATCTTTGTAAGCGCATCACAATTTTTGAAGGCGCCTTCCAATATCGTCATATTGTCGCCGAAAATTATATCCGTGAGCACGGTGGAATTTTCAAAAGAATAGGAATTTACGGTAAGACCGTAGGTAGCAGAAAAATCTATGGTTTTAAGCGTAGAGCCTATCTTTCTTATTCCGTTGTTGTCATTTGTTACGTGCGTAATGCCGAGAGGAATCTTGATTCCGGTTATATTATCCCTCGAATAAGTTTTGCTTTCATCGTCGGCATCCGTAAAGGTCGACTTTATCGTTTTCATCGAAAGGACGTAATCGGTTGTGAGAGTTACGTCGGACCCTTTGGAATAATTGATAAAATCCGTAGCCTTTACTCTTGCCGTCTTGCTTTTCCCGTCAATAAGAAGCGTTACGGTAAAGTATATCTCATCTATCTGCGGATACGTTGCCCTTGTTACTACGTTGTCGCATCTTATACAGTGCCACGAGGTAAGTCCGTGTTCCGTCAAGGTATATTCTTTATCGACAACAGGATCGCCGTAGCTGTGACCGAGTGCGGGGTATATGTCGTCGTATGTTTTTCCGCAGGCACACTTATAAGTGTAATATCCGTTTTCGGTACAGGTAACGACCTTGCCGTCTATTGCCGTGGTAGGCTCAAAGACGTGGTTGCCGTCTGCGTAGACTGTACAGCCTATGAACTTGACCTCGTATTTTCCACTCGTTTCATTGAGGACATTTTCATATCCGTTTTTGAGAAGCTCCGAGGGGAGTGCGTAATTGAAAGTACCGCCGGTTATGTTGTAGCCGAATTTATCGATAACGTCGTAAAATACGCTGTTTTCCTGAAGTGTGAAGCTACCGCCGTATATGAAGACGTTTACCTGCCTTGACGTTGAGGAGGTTCCACTCTTAAAAAGCTCTGTACCGGTGAGCGTAACGCTTGAGCCTTCGAATATCTCAAAATTACATCTTCTCAACGCATCCTTGGCGTACATAAGTCTGTTAGCCGTAACGTTACCATAGATTTTAACTCTCGGACAACAAGCCGTGTTATCTTCATCCAATGAATTTTCTACGTAGATAAGGTTTGCGTTTGTAACGATCGTTACGTCTTTACCTACCCAAAGTCGTGAATAGAGGTCATCTTGGAAGCCGTGCCTCCACGTTTTGTATACGGCGTCTGTATCAAGGTTGCTGCCCGTACTCGTTGAGGTATACGTTATGGTACCGCTACCGGTTATCATAACTCCGGAGCGCTGTGATTTGAAAAGCGGGCCCGATACGGTTGCGGTAAGGTTATGTCCGTTCATATCCAGGACGCATTTGCCCCAGGGAGTTTCTATTGTCGAGGTGGTTTCGATATTTGCGCCGAGCTTTACATACCAGCCTTTTTTTAAGTAAGTTTTGAGGTCGTCAAGCGTTTCTACCGTAGTTCCGTAAGCCTCATAGAGCCTTGTGTCCT
>CAMGRB010000183.1 GCA_946061315.1 uncultured Clostridia bacterium
AACAGGAGCAACGGCAACTGAAAGAAACGGTTGAAAACAGTCAAAGCGAAATCGATCGATACGACGAGATAAACGATAACATCAACAATTTCGTTTCTCTTGTGGTCAGGACGGGCAGAATCAAGAAACTAACGCCCGAAATCGTCAGACTGCTGATCGATAAAGTCATCGTTTCGGAAAAGGTAAAAACGGAAGACGGCTATAAAAGAACGGTAACGATATGTCTAACCCACGTCGGAGAGATAGAATTACCGTAAAAAAACAAGAAAACAGGCGCAAGCTATTCGCCTGCACCTGTTTTCCCTAATGGTAACACCCTTTTGGAGTGCTCTTTTATTTGGCGGAGAAGGAGAGATTTGAACTCTCGCGCCGGTTGCCCGGCCTACACCCTTAGCAGGGGCGCCTCTTCGGCCTCTTGAGTACTTCTCCAAAAAATACTTGCAAACTGCCGTTTCATCGGTTTGCTTTTCAATTATACACAATTTTAGTTCTATTGTCAATAGTTTTTTTCTTGTTTTTGGTGGTTGGCTTATTTATTTTTCGACTTTTGCCCATTTCTCATACTTTCAAAAATCCCCTTTGGCAAGTTGCCAAAGGGGATTTTTTGACAGTCAGAAGTAAAAATCAAGATCGTTCCGCGGGAGCAAGCGACCTTAAAATGCCGTCAAGCTCGGGGAATTGGCGTTTTAGCGGAATGGGGCGCCCCTCTTCGTTAGTGAAGCAATGATGAGTTTTGCCCGTTAATACAAGCTCGCCCGTTTTATTGTTTGTTATTGTGTATGCGATAACAAGCTCAATTCTCTTAAATTCCGCAATTTCGACGTGAATGCGTACCTCGTCGCCGAAGGTGGTCGGGCGCTTATACTGACATTCAAGACCGATGACGGGGGAGATAATGCCCTCCTTTTCAAGCTTTGCATAGCCGCAACCTATCTGCTCCAAAAAATCTATGCGTGCCTCCTCCATCCACCTTATATAGTTGGAATGGTGGGTAATACCCATTTTATCGGTTTCGTAGTAATTTACTTTGCGTACGTAATCGTTCATCTCTTTTTCCTCGCTAAAAAGCTATATCTATTTCGGTATTCGGCAAAACGTCGGCATAAAAGACGCCGTTTTTCTCATACACGGCAAGATCTGCAGTCAAAATTCCCGATGGAGTGTCTGTTTTTTGCGTAACCGTGACTTTTTCGGGCGAGTTTATCTCAAGGGTGAGCCTCTCATTAAATATCTCCCTGTCAAGCGGGCAATTTATTTTAAGCGACACTTCCCTGTCGGTTTTTGAAATAATTTCGATTTTTGCGCATTCTCTTTCCCTGTAATACTTTACGGCCTCGTTAAAGGACGTAACGCATATATCGTCTGTCAGGCACTTTTTTGCAAGATAGATACATTCGGGCAAAAAGGTGTCGGCTTTTTGTGCGTGAAAAGCGTCTTTTTCCTTGTGGGAGAGCCAATGATTGAGCTGTACGCTCCAGCCGCCTTTTTCTATCGTTTTATCTATATTTTCGGTATAATCGGCGAGGGAGTATCCGAATTTTGCGGTAAAGGTGCCGATATTGTACCAATCGAGATTGTCAACGTCGTTTATATAGTCGTGTCCGCTTCTTGTGGCAAAATAGTAGTCCTTCAGTATCTCTCTGCCCTCTTTTGTATCGTCGCCGTTTGGAATAACGAAAGATATTATTTTTTGGGAGGGGTACATTTTTTCAAGTAGCTTTTTTGACTCCTCGGCCTCGTATCTGCGCTTTTGTTCGGGAGTATCGAGGTTATAGCAAAGGCAATGGGTGACGGAATGGGCGGAAATATCGTACACTCCCTCGGCTAAAAGCTTATCCCACGTAGCTTTCAGTTCGCCGTTTATAAAGTTTACGGTCTGCGCGGAGGTGGCTTTTATTTTAACGCCGGTTTCTTTTTCGACTTTTTTGAAGGCTTCATACGTTTCAAGCGTGGAATCAAGGTAGCACCCGTCGTCAAAAACGAATGAGTAAAGAGCTTTTGCCCCCTTGTAAAATTTTGATATTTTTACGTCCATTTTATCTCCTTTTTACACACTCCCCCGATATTTTTGAAAAAGCCGGGCAGTTTCACACACACATTTTATCACTACCCGGAAAGATTGTCAATAGGTGCGACTTGTTATTCCGGCACATTGCGACGATTGCTTTGAAAAGGGCTTTTCACCTCTTTTTTCGCTTTTTTTGAATTTTTTTCGTAAAAACTCTTTTAATTTCAAATATTATATGATACAATATGTGAGTTAAAATTTTTATATTTTAAGGAAGACAAAAAAATGGTTAGAGATGATTTAAGAAACGTTGCGATAATCGCCCACGTTGACCACGGCAAAACTACTTTGGTTGACGGTATGTTAAAGCAGGGCGGCGCATATCACGAAAATCAGGTTACGCAGGAAAGAGTTATGGACTCAAACGCTCTCGAGCGAGAGAGAGGAATAACCATTCTTGCGAAAAATACGGCAATACACTACCTCGGCAAGAAGATAAACGTAATTGACACCCCCGGCCACGCTGATTTCGGAGGCGAGGTTGAGCGTATTCTCAAAATGGTAAACGGAGTTATTCTTCTGGTTGACGCGGCGGAGGGTCCTATGCCACAGACGAGATTCGTTCTTCGCAAGGCGATGGAGTTAAACCACAGAATAATCGTCGTAATAAACAAGGTCGACCGCCCCGACGCAAGAGTTCACGAGGTTGTTGACGAGGTGCTTGAGCTTCTTATGGACTTAAACGCCACCGACGAACAGCTTGACTCCCCCATGCTTTTCTGCTCGGGAAGAGCCGGCACGGCTTCATTCTCTCCCGATATACCCGGAACGGACTTAAAGCCGCTTCTTGACACGATAATCGAGTATATACCCGCGCCCGAGGGAGAACCAGACGAGCCGCTTCAGCTCCTTGTTTCCTCGGTTGACTACAACGACTACGTCGGAAAAATAGGTATCGGAAGAATAGAGAGAGGAACTATCAACGTAAATGCCGACGTTGTGGTCTGCAACTATCACTCCGACGAAAAGCCGAGAAAGTCTAAAATAGTTTCGATTTATCAGTTTGACGGTCTTACGAGAACCTCCGTTCAGAAGGCAACTGTGGGCGATATAGTCTGCTTCTCGGGTGCCGAGGAGCTTAATATAGGCGATACGGTTTGCGCACCCGACTGCGTGGAGCCGCTTGAGTTTGTAAAGGTTTCCGAGCCGACTATGGAGATGACTTTCTCCGTAAACGACAGCCCGTTTGCAGGCAAGGAGGGAAAATTCGTAACCTCACGTCAGATAAGGGACCGTCTTTACAAGGAAACGCTTAAAGACGTATCGCTTCGTGTTTCCGACGGCGAAACGACGG
>CAMGRB010000184.1 GCA_946061315.1 uncultured Clostridia bacterium
ATAGATTCTTAAAGCTTTGGAAGCATATTCTACAAGCTCCGGGTCTGGTGAGAATATGCTTGCAAATACACCTGGGAAGAGCTGAACAAGGGCCCAAAGAAGAGTAGAAAATGTCAAAGAAGATATAAGAAGATACTTATAACACTTTTTTACTCTCTCCTTATTTCCTGCACCATAACTATAAGAGCTTATAGGCTGGGCACCTTGGCTGATTCCTTGTAAAGGAAGCATTCCCATCTGCATAACGGAAGTGCAGATAGTCATGGCGCCAACTGCAATATCACCACCATACTTAAGGAGTGAGGAGTTAAAGCATACACTTATTACACTTTCAGTGCTCTGCATAATGAATGTGCTGATTCCAAGAGCAAGGCAAGGAAATAGAAGTGAAGGCTCTATCTTCATATTCTTTACTTTCAGCCTTAAAAGCGACTTCTTACTTGAAATATATATGATACACCATATAGATGATACACACTGACTCATAATTGTAGCCAATGCAGCTCCCTTTACTCCCATACCGAAGGCAAAGATGAATATTGGGTCCAGAATAATATTTAATACAGCACCGATCACTACAGTAAGCATGCTGATAGTAGTCTTGCCTTGAGCTGTAATAAATGCGTTCATTCCCAGCGTCATCTGCACAAATATCGTACCACAGGCATAGATAGTCATGTAGGATGAAGCATAATCAATAGTATTCTCGCTGGCGCCGAAAGTAAGGAGCATGGGCCTATTCCATATGACCAGTACTACACTTAGGACTATTGAGATGATAATCAGGAAGCTTACCCTTGAAAAATTCTTTAATAGCCCCGAATGCTACTTTCAATACGGGCAAAATTCTTATATAGAGTACGATTTTACCGTCAAAAGACGATTTTTGCGATATAAAATCGGATTTTACGTAAATCTCCGAGTGCTTTGATATATCGACGTTTGATATATTGTTAAGTATTTCGATAAGATATGCAACGCTCTGCGTTGTAAGACCGTAGGCTATTGCGGTTTTTGCCGCGTCCTCACAGCCCACCGTGATTTTAAGACGTATGAACTTAAAATGAAGATATCCTAAAAACTTTTCGATAAGACGTAAAATCGATTCTCTCATCTGCCACAGTATCTTTACGGGAGAAACCTTTTTTTCGTCTTTTTCTTCTTTTTCGTCCTCTTTCTTTTCTACCGCCTTGTCCGGTGGCTTTTTTTCTTTCTTTTCCTTCTTCTTTTTCTTTTCCTTTTGCGGATAAATCGGTATTTTTATAAAGAGAACTCTTGCATAAACGCATAGTGAGTCCTTGTAGGAAACGACGACGTTTATCCTGATTGCCAGAAATGCGGCAATCAGCAGTATTATGCAACCGATCACTATAAGCGGCACAGGCACTTGTCATCACCTCCAAAATAAATCAATACGTTTTACACCCGAAAAGAGAAGTTGCGGTTTTTATTCCTCGATATCTTGGGCGTCATTCTCAACCGCTTCGTCCTTACCGGATGCACCTTCACCCGTATCGCCCTCACCCTCGGGCGCCTCGCCCTCGGGAATTTCAAGAGGGATTATTTCACCCTCGGGCTTTGCTCTCGGCACGTCAACGTAGGGGAGCTGTTCAAGTGAGTCAATGCCGAAGCAACGAAGAAAAGTCGGGGTTGTCCTGTATATGTTAGGTCTGCCGGGCACGTCAAGCCTGCCGCAAGCCTCAATAAGATTCTTTTCGCAAAGGTTGTTTACAACGTAGGCGCTGTCAACCTTTCTTACCGTATCTATAAATGCGCGTGTAACAGGCTCGTTATACGCAATTATTGCCAGAACCTCGAGAGATGAAGCAGAAAGATTACCGCCTTTTCTTATTCCGAGAGCCTCTTTTATAAGAGGGAGAAATTTTTCTTTCGTGCAGAGCTGCGCGCTCGTTTCAAAGGTTAGCATCATAATGCCCCTTGACGATACGGCGTTGTATTTCTCGGCAAAAGCCTTTACCTTCTTTTTTATCGTGGCTTCGGTAAAGCCGAGGACCTCTGCAAGCTTTGAATATGCAACGGGATGCCCGGCGGCAAAGAGAATTGCTTCTATCGCGCTCTCCGTGTCCTTGTTTTCAACTTTTTGTACGTTATCCATTGTCGTCCTCTTTCGTACTTCTTATTTTTCCCGAATAGAGATCTATATAAACGTTGTCGGAATCAATGTCGATAACGCCTTTTTTCTCATATTCCTCTATGCTTTCCTCTATCGTTATTCTTCCGGCGCGGAGCATTTCGAGCAGCGCCATAAAGGTGGCTACAAGCTCGTGCTTTGTCCTCACCCCTCGGAAGCATTCAAGCACGTTGACCCTTCCGTCGTTTGTCAGAAGAACGCGCAGAATACTGTAAACCTTGGAGCCGACGGAAACCGTTTTCGTGCTTATAAGAGGCTTTATTTTTTCCGATGCTTCCGCGTCGGAAATTTCTATATTGCTCATCGCACGCATAAGGGCGGCGGAGAGCAGATTTACGTCGTGCTCGGCAACGTAGGAACGGTCGGCTCTTATCTCGTCCGTATCTTTAACCATACGGCCGCTGTAAAGCGCATACATTCCGTTTAACTTTGACGATGCCTCTTTTGCCCTTTGATACTCAAGAAGCGCACGCGCAAGTTCTTCTCTCGGGTCTTCTTCGTCATCGTTCATTTTTGGTAAGAGAATTTTGCTTTTTATGTACATAAGCTCCGACGCCATAACGATAAATTCCGCAGAGAGATTTATATCGAGCGACTGCATCGTGTTTATATACTGCATATACTGATCGCATATTACGGAGATCTGTATATCCTCGATATTCATCTTGTTCTTTGCAATAAGCGAGAGCAAGAGATCGAGAGGACCCTCAAAGGTCTCAATTTTATATATAAGCTGTTCCATTGAAAAACCTCATAAGATAAGATTGAAAAGCGAAACGAATCCGTTAAATACAAGATAGACGACAAATGAAAGCGCGCCCGTTATGTGATTGCCGAGAAAACGGGAATCAATAAAGAGAAGGATAAAGAATCCAAGCGCTATTTCACGCTCGTACTTCATAACCGAAAAATACGCTTTTTCGGGAAGAAAAACGAGAAAAATACGTGAGCCGTCAAGAGGCGGTAACGGTATAAGATTGAAAAGAGCAAGGGCTATATTGAGCCACCCAAAGTAGAACACAAAGATTCCCCACGCGTAAGCGAGATAGTAAGCAAAAGTTCCGCTTGCAACTCTTATGAAATGGGTACTCAAAGTATAGAGAAAGCACCCCACAAATCCGAGCAGGAGGTTAGAGCCAGGACCTGCAAGAGCGGTAATAGCCATACCCGACTTCGGATTCTTGAAATGCCTCGTGATAATCGGCACG
>CAMGRB010000185.1 GCA_946061315.1 uncultured Clostridia bacterium
TTTCGTATGTGGGGCGGCTCGGGTCCGTGCAAATCGTCGTTTTACGATCTTTGCGACCGCTACGGAATCCTCTGTTGGCAGGAATTTATGCTCGCCTGCAACTGCTATCCCGATGAAGAGCATTATTTGCAGGTACTCGAAAAAGAGGCGACCTCAATTATCCTTTCTTTGCGCTCGCACGCCTGCCTTGCATTTTGGGGCGGCGGAAACGAGCTGTTCAACGGTTGGTCGGGAATGACCGATCAATCCCTTCCGCTTCGGCTTCTCAATAAGCTTTGCTACGAATACGACCGCGAGCACCCGTTTCTTGCCACCTCTCCGCTTATGGGAGTCGGTCACGGCTGTTACGCCTTTTGCAGAGAGGATATGGGCGGTGATGCGTTTCAAAGCTTCTCGGGCTCATCTATGATTGCATATACCGAGTTTGGTATTCCCTCATTATCCTCCGTTGAAATATTGGAAAAAATCATTCCCGAAAACGAGCTTTTCCCGCTCCGCCCGACAAAATCATGGGTGGCGCATCATGCGCTTGGTGCATGGGGCGACGAGGCGTGGGCTTGCCCGCAGTTGCTTAAAGATTATTTTGGCGAGCCGCAAAGCCTTACCGAAATGGTGGAGGAGTCCCAATGGTTACAAAGCGTCGGCTATAAAGCATCTTTTGAAGAAATGCGCCGTCAGTGGCCGCATTGCAGTGCCGCTATCAACTGGTGCTATGACGAGCCGTGGTTGACCGCCGCCAACAACAGTCTTCTCTCTTATCCCGCAGTTCCCAAATCGGGTTATTATGCAGTTCAGGCGTCACTCCGACCCGTCCTTTTCAGCGCTCGGATACCGAAATTCGATTGGAAAGGCGGCGAGGTGTTCCGTGCCGGTATCTGGCTGCTCAACAGCACACAGGAATCGGTTAGCGGAAATGTACGGGTAACTCTGAAAATCGGGGAAAACGAGCTTCTCCTACTTGAATGGAACGGAGCGACCGCCCCCGCAAACGCCAATACGGAGGGTGCGCAGGTCTGCTGTACGCTCCCCGATACAGACGCAGGTGAAATGCGCCTTTGCCTCGAAGCCGCAAACGGACTATCAAGCGAGTACCGCCTACTCTACCGCCCGAGCGATACGGTAAAGAAAACCGTCACTTTGAATATGTAATGTACGAGCAGTCCCAAATATAAAAGTGAGTGGCGACCGTAAAATTGCCCTTAAAATCAAAATACAGGTGTTCGGATTATACGAACACCTGTTTTGTTTGTTGTTATTTATGAACGCAAGGTTACGCCGAGCTCGTGCTCGATTGATTTGAGTATCTTCTTGACGGCGTTGTCGGCTTCCGTGTCGGTGAGCGTTCTGTCGGAGGCGCGGAGCGATACGGTGAACGAAACGCTCTTTTTGCCCTCTCCTACCTGCGCTCCTCTGTAAACGTCGAAAAGCTTTACGGATTCGAGAACGGAGGTGCAAGACTTCTCTATTATTTCCTTTATCGTACCTACCTCAAGCGCCTCGTCACAAACGAACGAGAAGTCGCGGGTAAGTGCGGGGAATTTAGGAAGCGGCTTATATTTTACTTCCCTTTTCTGCTTTGCAAACATTGCCTCAAAGTCAAGCTCCGCTACGTAAACTCTCTTGCCGAAGGAATAGTTTGCGGCAACGGTCGGGTGAAGTTCTCCGAAAATTCCGAGATACTTGCCGTCCTGCGAGTAAGCCTCTGCGCATCTGCCCGGGTGGAAGGTGGGATTGTCGCTCTTTGCCTTTACCTTATAGCCCTCTATTCCGTTTTTCTCAAAAAGCTCCTCGACAACACCTTTGAGATCGTAAAAATCATATGCTCCGTACATACCGATAACTATTTGCTTCGGCTCCTTCGGGAGCTTGGTTTCGTCCTCGTCGGGAATATAGATTGTGGATACTTCGAAAAGCCTTACGTCCTCGTTTTTGAGGTTGTGGTTTTTGGAGAGCACCTCAAGCATTGACGGAATCGATGTTGTGCGCATAACGCTTGTATCCTCGCCGAGAGGATTTTTTATAACGACGGATTTTCTCCTCTTGTCGTCCTTTGGCATTGCCATCTTGTCGTACCACTTCGGGCTTATAAACGAGAAGGTGTTTATCTCGTAAAGTCCGAGGGAGCAAAGCGTATCACGAATGGCTACGTCGTATTTCTGACGTGGCGTTCTCTCGCCCTGCGTAAGCTGTGCGACAAAGCCCTTTGACTCTATATTGTTATAGCCGTAAATTCTCGCTATCTCCTCGGCAATATCGTTCATACACTCAACGTCGGAACGGTAAGACGGAACGTAAATTTTTCCGTTCTTTACCTCAAAGCAGAGCTTTTCAAGCGTTTCCTTCATATATTTCTCATCGAGAGAAGTTCCGAGGAAGCCGTCTATCCTCTTTGTGTCAAGGTCAAGTACGGTCTGCTTTTTCGGCTCGGGATAAACGTCAACCGTGCCGTCAACTACCGTGCCTGCACCAAGAAGCTGAACAAGCTCGCACGCGCGCTCGATAGCGGGTATTGCGGCTTCGGGATCTATTCCCTTTTCAAATCTTGATGACGCTTCGGTTCTCATACCGAGTGCACGGGAGGTAACTCTTACGCTTGCGCCGTTGAAGTTTGCACTCTCGAAAACTACCGTTTTGGTATCGTCTGTTATCTCGCTGTTGGCTCCGCCCATAACGCCTGCCAGAGCAACCGCCTTTTTCTCGTCCGCTATAACGAGCATACCCTTTCTTAAAACGTGGTCAATATCGTCAAGGGACTTGAAGTTTTCGTTCTCCTTTGCCTCTCTTACTATTATGTGAGAGCCTTCAAGGCATTTATAGTCGAATGCATGCATAGGCTGACCGTATTCGAGCATAACGTAGTTGGTTATATCTACGATATTATTTATGGGACGAACGCCCGAGGCACGAAGCCTCATTCTTAACCAGAGCGGCGACGGCTCGATCTTTATATTCTTTACGACCTTTGCCGCATATCTTGAGCAGAGTTTTGATTCAATATCTACCTTTATATATTTATCGACACTGTCCCCGTCGTTCGTCTTTTTTACCTTTGGTGCGGGAAACTTCATTTTTCTGTCAAACGAAGCCGCGGTTTCCCTTGCAAGACCTATTATGCTTAAACAGTCGGGGCGGTTGGGGGTTATCTCAAACTCGACCACGTCGTCACGGAGCATAAGGGCGTCCCTTATATCCATACCGAGCTTAAAATCGCCCATACCGTTCATTATAAATATACCGTTCTCTATCGCATTCGGCATATCGTGGAGCGTTAAGTTAAGCTCGCCTATTGAGCAGAGCATTCCGTTTGATGCAACGCCTCTTAATTTGCCCGCTTTTATGACAACTCCCCC
>CAMGRB010000186.1 GCA_946061315.1 uncultured Clostridia bacterium
CCGATATAAACAGGACAAGCATAGGCTTTAAATGTTCTATACAGTCCTTTTTAGAGAATTTTATCGGTTTAACGTACTTTATTGCACCCGGCAATAAAACTGATTGACTTAAAAACCAGCTCCCCGACATAATCAACGTATATATCCAAAGGTCGTTTGCGCTTTTAACGAATATGAATATCAACGCACATTCTATTATTTTTATCAACAGGTTTTTGATGACTACCGATTTGAAGTTTTCCAAACCGTAGAATAACCACGTTATATCAAATAGTGCTGAAGCCACGTAGATGGTTTGAATTAAATAGAGATCCCTGTATTCTCCGCCCAGCGCGAAAATAAACCCAACGTACAGACCGATAGTGATGACCGAGCAAACACTATGAACGATATACAGGCTCCAAAACGTCTTTCTTAATGATTCTTCATCATCCCGCATTGTGGATATGATTCGCTGACCATGCTTTGAAATGCCCAGATTTGCAAACAGAATAAAGTAACCGGCTATTGAATTTATATAAGCATATACGCCCAAGTTACTGCTACCCAATACTCTTGTGAGGTAGGGAGCAATTACTAAAGGGATAAAATAAAACAGTATTTGATATATGCTTTGAAAAGAAAAACTCTTCCTTAAACTGTCTGCTTTCAACTAATATTTCTCCTATTGCAAAAACAATTCTTTAAGCGAACGAATAAACCCCGTTTCCAGATTTAACACCACATCCCTATATTCATTAAAGTCATCGTAGATTTCATGATAGTGATCTAATATATATGTGATCCTTTCATATACTGCTTTATGGTGTTTTTCCGTGAATTTATATTTATCATTAATTGGAACGTCGCCATAAAATGCAGACGCCCCATGTTTACCGGTGATTATTGCACACCCATACAATACTGCCTCCTTGGGCATACGTTCTGCCCCCGGAAAAGGCCCGAAATCAATAAACAATTTTGAGGATTTATATTTTTCAATCAATTCATCCTGTGATAAACCGGTAAGCGGCAAGAAAGATAAATCACGATATTTATTATTTAGTTTATGAATGAACTTACCTGATTTTTTAGGATTATATAATATAACATTCGAACGATTCTCTAACGATAAACAGTCTTTATGCTCATTATATTTTTCAAGGAATACTTTACTGATTGGCTCAATCGCTTTATATACCGGTCTTTTCGATCTCAACTCAACGTAATCCAAAGCATAGTAAGAAGCACACATATGTGAAACATTAGCCTGCTCATTGCCAAAAGAATACTTTTTCTTCTTAATTCTATCAAGAAAAATCTTTTTAGCCCTTCCTTTATATTTCTCATTTCTAAGTATATAACGCAACGGAAAGGTTAAAAAATAAAACGTCTTATTCAAAAAGCCGGTCTGTTTGAGATTATTGTCAACGCTTAGCCACCAAATAAAAACCTGTGCCTTCTTATATTCCTTCGCCATATAAGAATACGTCTCCGGTATTATTATAGCATTTTTTTCATTATCAATTATTTCTTGTTTCGTTATAAACGAATCCAAATAAATTCTGTATTGAATAGGAATCTCTATCTTGCAGTTGGCATTTGCGACATAAGCGATTGTTGAGTTAATGCCTGATCTGTTTAAATAAAAGACAATTTGATGCAGAGCATCCGGTCCACCTGTGACAATATAAGCCGGACATAAAACGTAAATTTTATTAAACCTGCTTTTCGTTTCCATTCTGTTTTCCCAAAAATCTCCTTAATGCATTTTTCCAATCGGGAAGGGGTTGAAATCCGTTTTCAATCAGTTTGGATTTATCCAGGCGGCTGTTGAGCGGTCTTACGGCTTTGCTTAAGCCGTATTCCGCTGTTGAAACTCTGTTTATATTGACATTCTTTCCTGCTTGCCTGAAAATTTCTTCAGCAAAATCTGCCCAGGAAATATAGCCTCCCTCGTTCGTCGCATGATAGTAGCCATATTTCTCCGTTTCAATCATATCGACAAGAAGCCTTGCAAGGTCGTACGTGTAAGTAGGCGTGCCGATCTGATCATCAACTACTCGCAATTCTTTATATCCTTTCTCCGCAAGGGAAAGCATGGTGCGAATGAAATTGTTCCCGTTCTGTCCAAATACCCAAGCTATACGAACGATAAAATAATCGACAAGAGTATTTGCAACGGCAAGCTCTCCGCCAAGTTTCGTTTCGCCGTAGACGTTAAGCGGCTTATAATCCTTACAATCCGGTTGCCATGGATGAGTTCCATGTCCGTCAAAGACGTAGTCGGTGGAGAGATACATCATCTTACAACCGAGCATTTTGCATACGGTTGCAATATTTTGCGTACCGTCAACGTTAATCTTTTTGACTGAATCTTTTTTATCCTCGTCCTCTGCGGCATCAACGGCAGTCCATGCGGCACAATGTATAACCGCATCGGGATTGACCTCACCGATTACTTGCTCCACCGCCTGTTCATCGGTAATATCTAATTTTTTATATTTTTCAAAAACCGAAGTATCCTGAATATCGCTGCCAACACCAATGTGACCACGTTTAGCAAGCTCGCGCATGACGTCGTATCCCAACTGTCCGCCCGCGCCCGTTACGAACACTTTCATTTCAGAACTCAATTTTCGTCTCCCGTAGCGAACGTAACTTTTTATCCTTTTCGGACAAAAGCGGTTCGCCGTCATAATGCCAGTCGATCCCTATTTCGGGATCGTTCCACATAATGCCGCCCTCGTCCTCCGGGTGATAGATCTCGTCGCACTTATAGCAGAAGGTCGCCGTTTGCGAAAGCACGACGAATCCGTGGGCAAAGCCGCGGGGGATCATAAACTGGTTTCCCCTTTCCGCGGAAAGCACGACCCCCTCCCACTTGCCGTACGTAGGAGAGCCCTTCCGAAGATCCACGCAGACGTCAAAGACCTCGCCTTCGATACAGCGCACGAGCTTTGCCTGCGGAAATTTCCTCTGAAAATGCAGTCCCCGCAGGACGCCCGCTTTCGACTTCGACTGATTGTCCTGTACGAAACGGTAAAAAAGTCCCGCATCGTCGAAGTCCTTTTCCCGATAGGTCTCCATAAAATATCCGCGTTCGTCGCCGTACTTCACCGGCTCGATAACGAATACGCCCCGAATCGTCGTCTCCGTAAAAACGAAATTACCGACCTTTTTTTTCACCGTCCCGCTCCTTAAAATAAGCCGTCCAGAAACTTTCCGTCCGCCACGTCTTTCAGATATTTCCCGTACCCGTTCTTCTTCGTCCCTTCATAGAGCTCCGTCAGTTGTTCTTTGGTAATCCAACCGTTCAGGTATGAGATTTCCTCGATACAGCCGACCATTCTGTGCTGATGCGTTTCCAC
>CAMGRB010000187.1 GCA_946061315.1 uncultured Clostridia bacterium
GTGTCGACAGAGCTTGTAAAATTAAACGCCGAAAAGAAAGCGTTGAAATCAGGCTCCGTGTGCGTAATAAACGGCTGGATTCCGGAGTCTTGCATAGAAAAGGCGCAAAAGACGCTTGATAAAACCGTTTGCGCTTACGAGTTTTCCGAGCCGACGGAGGATGACGACGTTCCCGTGCTTCTCGAAAACAATAAATTCGCAAGCTCCTTTGAGCCTGTTGTGTCGCTCTATTCGCTACCTAAATACAAGACCTTTGACCCCACGTTTGTTATGAGTATATTCTACGTCATAATTTTCGGCTTTATGTTTGCCGACGTCGGATACGGGCTTATTTTGTCGCTCGGTTGCTTTGCGGCAATAAAACTCCTTTATCCGAAGGGGACTATGAAAAAGTTCTTTCAGATGTTCGGAATCTGCGGAATTTCCTGTATCTTTGCGGGGATTCTGACGGGTGGATATTTCGGCGATTTGCCGAGCAGTCTTTTGGGGATATCGGGCAATATCGCACTCTGGTTTGACCCGATAACCGACCCTATGACGTTCCTTATTTTGTCGCTTGCGATAGGCACCGTTCATCTTATCACGGGAATGGTGCTTAAAATGATCATTCTCATAAAGCAGAAAAAAGTATTTTCCGCGGTATTCGATATAGGCAGCTGGCTTGTCGTCTTTGCCGGACTCGGCACTCTTGCGATAAACGCAAAAATCGGAGCGGTAATTGCCGTTTGCGGAGTTTTGATGCTCGTTCTTACGCAGGGCAGAGGCGAGAAGAATATAATAATGAAATTTCTCAAAGGGCTTTTAAGTCTTTACGACGTAACGAGCTACGCCTCCGACTTGCTCTCATATTCGAGAATACTTGCCCTCGGGCTTGCCTCGGCGGTAATTGCCAAGGTCGTCAATCTTATGGCGGCGATGGTAGGAACGAATATCGTGGGATACCTTCTTATGATAATAATCCTCATATTTGGGCACTTGCTCAATATGGCGATAAACGTACTCGGCACGTTCGTTCACACGAGCAGGCTTCAGTACATTGAATTTTTCGGTAAGTTTTACGACGAGGGCGGAACTCCTTTCGAGGTGCTTTCTCCCGAGAGTAAATATGTAACGTTCACAAATAAAAATTAAGGAGAAAAAATTATGGAACTTTTGAATCAGATTTTTTCCGGCACAAACCTTGCTTTGATAGGTGCGGCACTTGCCGCAGGACTTGCCGGCATAGGAAGCGCAAAGGGCGTCGGCATAGTCGGCGAGAGCGCAAGCGGACTTTTGAGCGAGGACCCGACCAAATTCGGTCCGGCACTCGTTTTGCAGGCACTTCCCGGAACGCAGGGTATTTACGGACTTATAACCGCTTTTATCATATTGCTCAAAGCGGGCATCATAGGCGGCGGAGCTACACTCACACAGATGCAGGGTGCGTTTTTCCTTATGGCTTCATTGCCGATAGCACTTGTAGGACTTGCATCGGGAATATCGCAGGGCAGAGTTGCGGCATCGGGTATAAACCTTATCGCAAAGCGTCCGAAAGAGCTTGTTAAGGCGATAGTATCTGCGGCGCTTGTTGAAACCTATGCTATTTTCGCACTTCTCGTATCGCTTCTTCCTATGTTTATCGTCGATATCTCGACAATAGGTTAAGGGATATGAACGGACTTGAAAAAATAATCGAAAAAATAACGCAGGACGCAAAAAACGAGGCAAACAGATATTACGAAAATGCGGATATGACCGTAGCTCACATAAAGTCCGAAGCCATCGACCGTATGATGCGTATGGAAACGGTGTATGCAGACAGGACGAAAAAAATGAGCGAGGAGTGTATCGCAAGAGCGCAAAGCTCTGCCGATATGGCTTACAGAAACACTCTGCTTGCAAAAAAATCGGAAATGATAGATCTTGCGTTTTCGGGGGCCGAGGAGAAAATTCTCTCCCTTCCGAAAGAAGAATACGTTGATTTTATGATACCCGCGCTTGTCTATACGGTAAACGGACGCAAAGCCGACAAGGAGCAAATTTCCGTTCTTTTCGGCGGCGAGGAAGCCGAGCTTGATTCCGGCTACGAGATAATGTTCTCCGAGAGGGATATAAAATCGGGCGCGGCAAAGGATATATTTGACGGCGCGTCAAAGAAGCTCAAAGGTATCGAAGGGCTTAAGCTCTCGGAAAAGAGCGCCGACATAAACGGCGGATTTGTACTCCGTTGCGGCGACGTGGAAACGAATTGCTCCGTTAATTTTATGATTGACGAGGCAAGGGGCGTGTGCGAGAAAAAGGTTATTGAAAAACTGTTTTCATAAAACGTCTTTCAAGGAAAGGATAAAAAGATGGCGATAAAGGATACGGAATTTCTGTACGCTTCCTCCAATATCCGCGCAATCGAGGGCTCGGAGAGCTATTCCGAGAGGCTGCGCAGGTTTTCGGATTGCAAAAGCGTTGGCGAACTGTATTCGCAGCTGACGGGCGGTGAAACCGAATCGGGTGCTTCGGGCGATATAAAAGAGCGCATGGAAAAGATGCTCGATGACCGCCTTTGCTCCTCCGTATCGCTCGTTATGAAGATCGTACCCGACAAAAAGCTTTATAATTTTCTGCTTTACGAGTACGACTGCTGCAATCTTAAAACCGCAATAAAGTGCGCTATCATGGGAATACCGTGCGAGGACAGACTGTACGGGTGCGGAACAGTCCCGACCGACAAAATTTCAAAGGACGTATCCGAGGGAAGATTTGATATTTTCCCGAAGAATATGGCAAGCTCGGCTAAAAAGGCGAGGGAAGCCTACGAAAAGACGAAGGACCCGTCGGTAATAGATATGATTCTTGACCGTGCCTGCTTCGAGGATATGCTCGAAAACGTAAACGAGTACGGTTGCGAAAAGTTTATATCTCTTGTAAAAGCGCGCATCGACAGAGTCAATATAATGACGTTTATAAGGATAGCAAAATCCGATATTCCCGACAAGCAAAAAGCGCTTGACGAGGCGCTCGTTGACGGAGGTACGGTGTCAAAAAGCTTTCTTATCGGAAAGCTCGATGGCTACGACGGCAATATAGAATCGATACTGTCGGCAACTCCGTATCAAAGCGTTTTATCGTCGCTCGGGTCTGGGGCAGGTCTTTCGGAGCTTGAAAAAGCGCTTGACGACGTCTATCTTTCCCTGGTCAAGGATATGAAATTCGTTTCGTTCGGTGCCGAGATACCGTGCGCTTATCTTATAAGCACGTCTTACGAGATAAAAAACATAAGGATAATACTTGCGGGCATAGCCTCGTCGCTCCCGCAGGAGAAAATAAGAGAGAGGGTGCGCTTCGGTTATGT
>CAMGRB010000188.1 GCA_946061315.1 uncultured Clostridia bacterium
AGCAGGATGTGACTGTTTCCGAATCCTTTGAAGTTTCTTCGTGATATTTGCTCTCACCGTGCAAAAGTATTATTGGCAGGTATTTATATACGTTTTGCCCGCGCTTTGTATAGTAGGCATAGTCTTCAGCAGCGTTTGGGAAAAGGGCAGAGGGTTGTTCTTGTTTATTTCGGGACTTATATGGAGCATACTTTTAACTATATACGTAGCCATTGCAAGATACGATATATGGATGATATTTTTGCTCGGTATACCCGCACAGATAATAATATTTTTAAGCTTCAGAATAAAGATAAGCATAAAGATCAGTCAAAAAGAAGGCTCGGTTTTGCCGTCCAAGAAAAAGAAAAATAAAAAAGAGGAAGAAAAAACCGAAGACTTAACGAACGAATAAAATACGGGTAAAAATTCCCGCCCGTTTTGCCGACAATTATAAAATATCAAAAAAGCGACACATATGCCGCAAAAACAGCGAATAGATGTCACTCTACCGACAGTAGAGTGGCATTTTTTGTATTCTATTTTATACCCGATATAATATAGAGAGAAAAAAACGAACAGTAGGTAGAATTTTTTTGCCCCGATTGATAAAATGCATATGGTCGGTGATAAACGCCGCCGAAAAAATGAAGAAATAACGAAAGGAATATGAAATGCAAAAGTATATTTTGAGTTGTTGCTCCACAATAGACCTCCCCGCTGATTACGTTGAAAAAAGAAATATAAAATTTATCGGCCTTACCTACACGCTCGGCGATAAAGAATACACGGACGATCTCGGCAAAACGATGCCGATGAAAGATTTTTACGAAGCCATGGTAAATGGCGCCATGACGAAAACCTCGCAGGTCAACGTTGACTCATATATCGAATATTTCGGAAAATTTTTAGAGGACGGATACGATATTGTTCACGTGTCGCTCTCGTCGGGACTTTCCGGCTCATACAATTCCGCAAAAATTGCGGCGGCGGAGCTTAAAGAACGCTATCCCGAAAGAAATATATACATCATTGACTCTCTCGGAGCCTCATCCGGTCACGGACTGCTCGTTGCCAAGCTCGCCGATTTAAGAGATGAGGGCAAGAGCGCAAAGGAGCTTTACGATTGGGGAATGGAAAACAGACTTAAAGTACACCATTGGTTCTTTTCCACCGACCTTACGTTCTACGTAAGAGGAGGAAGAATTTCAAAGGCGGCAGGCTGGTTTGGCACCGTTTTCAAGATATGTCCGCTTCTCAATATGGACAATAACGGCAAGCTCATTCCCCGTTTTAAGATAAGGGGCAAGAGCAACGTCATAAACGAAATAGTTAAGAAAATGGAAGAAAACGCAGACGGCGGGCTTGATTACAGCGGAAAGTGCTTCATATCTCACGCCGCTTGCTACGAGGACGCAAAGGCGGTAAAGGATCTTGTCACCGCCCGCTTCCCGAAAATAGACGGAGAAGTTATGATAAACGATATAGGCACGACCATAGGCTCGCACACGGGTCCAGGCACGGTTGCCCTGTTCTTCTTCGGAAAGGAAAGAATTGATTGAAAGGAGGCCCCTTTATGAACTTGACGGCAGATCACGAAAAGATAAACGGTTCCGATTACCGAAAACTCATAATAATAGCGGCTCAATGCCTTGAAGATAACAAAGAGGAAATAAACGAGTTAAACGTATTTCCCGTACCCGACGGAGATACGGGCTCCAATATGTCAATGACCGTATCGAATGCGGCAAAAGAGCTTATGCGCTCAAACGATATGCCGCTTGATATGACCGCACAAAAGGCGGCAAAGGCGATGCTTCACGGAGCAAGGGGAAACTCGGGAGTAATATTAAGCCTTCTTTTCAGAGGGATTTCAAACGGACTTGCAAGCGCGTCGGAATGTGACGGCGTGGCTTGGGCAAACGCTCTTTCCGAGGGCGTTAAGATGGCTTATAAATCCGTAGAGCACCCTGCCGAGGGAACGATACTTACGGTTGCGAGAAGATGCGCAGACGCCGCAGAGAAGGCATCCCTTGAGAAAAACAGTTTTGAGTACGTTCTTACCGCCGCAATAAGCGAGGCGGAAAAGGCGCTTAAAGATACCGTAAAGCAAAATCCCGTGCTTGAGAAGGCAGGGGTTGTCGATGCGGGCGGAAAGGGTTGGCTCCTCGTTATGCAGTCGATGAGAAATGCGCTTAACGGAGAGGAGCCCGAGGAGCTTAAAATCTCCTCGGAGAGTACCGAAACCAAAGAAAAGGCAGACTTTTCATCTTTCGATACCGAGGATATAAAGTATGCCTTCTGTACCGAATTTATAATTCATAAGCACGACGGCGATGCGGACTCATCACCCCTTAAAGAATATCTCGGCTCAATAGGCGATAGCCTTGTTATGATAGACGACGGCGAGATAATAAAGGTCCACGTCCACACAAACGTCCCTCACGAAGTTTTGGGCGAAGCCCTCAAGTACGGAGTATATGAAACCGTCAAAGTCGAGAATATGAAAAATCAGCACACGAATAAGCTCGTCGAGCAGCAGGAGCAGGAAAGCGAAAAAGAGGAGCTTAAGGAATACGGCTTTGTCGCAGTATGCTCGGGCGACGGAATAGAGGATATGTTCAGGGAGCTCGGCGTTGACGGTATTGTGTCCGGCGGACAGACGATGAACCCATCAACCGAGGACCTTTACAAAGCGGTGTCTCAGGTCAATGCCAAAACGGTGTTTATACTTCCTAATAATAAGAATATAATACTTACCGCAAATCAGGTGTCGGAGCTTACCGATAAAAACGTCATAGTAATTCCGACAAAAACTATTCCGCAAGGCTTTGCCGCAATGCTCGGCTTTAACGAGGACGAGGACGGAGAAACCAACGAAAAGAGCATGACGGAATGTATCGGCAACGTAGATACGATGCAGGTAACCTATGCCGCAAGAAACTCCAATTATGCGGGACTTAATATCGAGGAGGGCGACCTTTTGGCGCTTTACGAGGATAAGCTCCTTTGTGCCGACAAGGATATAAAGCAGCTCCTTAAAATCCTTGCAGATAAGGCAAAGCATAAGGAAAAGAAATTCATAAGCATATATTACGGCTCGGACGTTTCCGACGATATGGCAAACGAGGCACTCGCAATAGTCAAAGAGGAACTCAAAGATACCGACGCCGAGGTAACGCTTTACAAAGGCAACCAGCCGGTTTATTACTTTATAATTTCCGCAGAGTAAAATATGTTATCCCACGTGGACACACATCATGGCGGGACGGTCTTGACCGTCCCGCCATAATATTATGGGTTCACGTGCGAAGCGAAGAATGAACTTTGGAAAGGTCTCGTAGT
>CAMGRB010000189.1 GCA_946061315.1 uncultured Clostridia bacterium
AAAAGTCATTTTATAAGCAAAGAGGCGAAACCAATAGATATTTTGCCTCTTTGTTGAAGGCGTACAGTTCGACATCGCACGATTCATTCCCGCCAACGCAGGACACCGAAAGGTGTCCTTTTTTGCGTTGGCATTTGAAAGGATTCGAACGGGTGCGAAATGAATGACACCCCGGTGGGGTGTCAGAACGCACCCTGACCGAGACCGCAGGCGAGAGCGAATCCCTCTCTCTCCGCCACAGCCGGAAAAGTCGTCGATAGACGGCTTTTTTGTTTTTGTATAATAAAAAATACGAGGTTGCATTTTGAGTACAACCTCGTCACGATTCATAATTAAGTTTTGTACGTCGTACTATGCAGGCACAAAGTGGCTACAACGGAGTTCGCCACGCTTAAATCGTTCATCAACGAGCTGATATCTTCATTGAAATCTCGTAAAAAGTCGCAGATTCAATGCGTTACTATTCATGGAAGAATACCGAGTTTGTCTGATTTTATCATAAAAATCAAAGCTGGCGCAGGATCAAAGCAAGAATCAAATCGATATTCTCTTATACTGTTATCTTTTTCAACTTCTTTGTATTTTGTAATAAATTCATCAATGTTACTATATCCAAATAACACTACAAATTTACTTAAAAACTCACGCGACTGCATACGATTTGCTATAGGCTGAATAGCAATTGTATAATTATAGCCACCACCATAAACATAAAGTATGGGGAACCATTTCCAATCATGAACATAGTTAACACCTAATATAGAATAGTTGTAACATAAAAGATCAGCTAATATTCGTCCGATCCCCATGCGTATGAAATAAATACTTTTGGATTTTCAATCTTATTCTTCATTCCGGCACACCTCCCAAACCGTTTCGTCTCCGCAGATATTGCGGATTTTTAAGCGGAGAGGTTTCTTTTCGCAGGATATTTTACCGTTCCAGAACTCCTTTGTTTTTGTTCCGTTTTTAATCACGTACCCAAGTTTATCGATTTTTATCTCGCTGTCGGAATGCCATTCGCCTTCGGAAGAAGTAGAGTCCACACTGATAAATTCAATGAGTTCAAGTCCGTCGTCGCTGATGATGATCGGCTTGTAGGGCTTCTTTTCCGAAGAATTAAGAAGCGCTTTTTGGTTGAACTCAGCTATTTTTGAAAGCACACGGTCGCTGACAAATTTATCAATTGTAAGCATATAGCCTCCGAGCAGAGTTTCGGTGTTCTCTTCACAATGAAATTCTGCATAATCGCCGATAATCACGTCATCAAGGATCATTTTCAGATCACGCAGTTCGATTTCTACCGTCGTACTGTCGTCTTCGGCAATAAATTTGCGGATTTCTGCCTCGTCGGTAATATCGACATAATACACGATAACTTTTTTGATATTATTATCCAGATCGGGGATCGCCTGATGAATAATGCGGTTCATCAATACGACGTCCAACAGCTTTGACGAGCTGTCCATCAGATTCGGCACGTAAACGGGAATCGTTCCGAGCTTGCTGTCGGAAATGGCTCCTTCCCAGAACGAGTCGAGAGAATCCTCGTTTTTCAGTCCCGGAATGAGCGATTTGATTTTATCCATTGTCTGAACGGGATTGCGGTAAAGCTGTACGCCGTCTTTAATTTCAAGTACGTCAAATTCCGCACCGTCTGCTTTCAGGCGGTCACGGGTAGTTTGAATAGAGTTAAGTCCGATATCGCAGTGTATAAACTTGCGACCGAGTTTATTTGCAACAGCGGCAGTTACACCGCTACCGCCGAAAAAGTCAGCAACAATCATGCCTTCATTAGAGGAGGCTTTTATAATTCGTTCGAGGAGAGCCTCAGGTTTTTGAGTCGAATAATCAACTTTTTCTGCAGCAGTTGCATTTTGTTGAAATGACATTATATCGCTCCATACATCTCCTACAGCCTTACCTTTTTCAATAGCCTCATCCAAATATACTATATTTCCTCTACCATCAAAATACTTTCTTCCATCTTTATCGATTTTATTAAAACGATCAAGGTACTCTTGTTTATGGGGCTGTTTTTGTTTGTTAAAAACCCTATTTTCAGATTTAGAATAGTAAAAAATGGTATCATGCCCTCTAACCCAGTTAGGTGCTATTGTTTTATATCCAGATAGTACTTGAATATCCCAAATGATTTCACGTTGAAAATTTTCTTCCCCAAGAATTTCATCCAGCAAAATTTTTACATAATGACCAATATGCCAATCTAAGTGAACATAGATAGACGCAGTTTCACTCATTACGGACTTAATCGCCATAAGATTTTCATACATCCAGTTGAGATATTTCTCTTTGTTCCAGACGTCGCCGTACATTTTTTCCTCAAAGGCTTTGAGTTCGTCAACGTCAAGCTCTCGCTCGGCTTGTGCAATAGCTTCGGCTACCTTGGGGTTGCGGCGGATATAAACTTTTTTTGCATAGTCCGCACCACTGGCAAAGGGAGGGTCTATGTAAACGAGGTCAACCTGAATGCCCTTTGATTTCAGATAGGCGCAGGCGGAAACGCACTCACCACGAATTACCATATTGCCGTCCGGGTTTTCGCCCACGGTTTCCTGCCTTTCCATCTCATATAAGGGCATACCGCGCTGCAAGGTCATAGATATGTCGTCTGCGCCCTTGTATTTGAGTATTCTGTTAAAATTACCGAGAACAGCCTGTCCTTCGATAGGTTCAGGAATAAAAGGTATATATTTAATCGGCATCAGATGCGTCCTCCGTTATTCATCAAAGCAATAAGCGCATCAAAAGAAGATGCAATCCCCATTGCTGTTAAAAATTCATTTGCAAGCGCATTACTTTGTGCAGGGTTTAAATCCTTAATTGCTTTTAAAAACTCTATCAATTTAGTTTTTGCGTTAAGATATTTGTCGTCGGACTCAATACCTAATGTGGGTCTGAAGTTATCCATTATTTTCCTCCTTCTTTAAGGTTATCAAAAGTCTTATGATATTTCCTGTTTGATTTCACTTATTTTTCCTCAAAAAATGTTTTGATTTTCTTGTGTGTCAATATAATTCTATCATTGTCGGGAAGCGAATCTTCCAGATACAGATAGTCGAAACGTTCGTAGCCAAAAGCTTCATTATTTTTCTTTGCAAACTCGGTTTCCATAAAGGTACGCTTATCCTTGAACGCGGGATCGTTTTTATAAATGTCTCCTTTCGTTTCAACGATAATTGCCTTATGGATTTTACCGTCTTTACGCTGTATAATCAGGAAATCGGGCGTATATAAGCCGACGTAACTCCACTTGCCGTTTGCATTTTTATAGCACTTGATCTTGAATTCGGTC
>CAMGRB010000190.1 GCA_946061315.1 uncultured Clostridia bacterium
TGGAGGGAGAGCACCCATGAGAAATCTTCGCTGCGCATTTTTCGGTATGGATATGGCAGAGATGTGCATGTGCAACATGTGCATGGTTTCGCATACGAATTTTTCCGATGTGCTTTCTGCCAGATAATTTTTGATAAATTGTCATAGTGTAAGAGGGAGCCTGTCGGGCGTCCCTCTTTTTGATTTTTAACTTACTTAACAAAGGAGATAATTATGTATAACAAATGGTTTTACATAGTCGTTCATTCCAATCTCAATAACGGGCGAATGTGCAGGCGGTCATATTCGGGCGTTTTTGAAAATAAAAAATAAATATTTGATTTAAGGAGAAAATAACAATGAAAAAGATAATTTCAATTTTACTCGTTGCCGCTTTGGCATTAACCACACTTTTCGCATTCGCATCCTGCGGTAAGAATAATACCGTAGACGCAAACTATTTCCAGCATCAGCCCTACCTTGATAAGTTCAACGCAGAAAACGGAACAAACATTGTTTCTGTCGGCGCCATACACGTTGAGCCTATGGGACTTTACGCAGGCAAGAGAGCCTCGCTTGACAATATAGACGGTGCAAGCATAGGCGTTCCGAACGACGCAACAAACGAAGCAAGAGCACTCCTTCTTCTCGAAGCAAACGGATATATCAAGCTCAAAGAGGGCGCAGGTATTACCGCAACCAAACTTGATATAGTTGAAAACCCGCACAACATAGAAATAGTTGAAATGGATGCTTCATCGTTGCCCTTGCAACTTGAATCGCTTGATTTTGCCATAATAAACTCCAATTTTGCACTTTCCAAGGGACTCAATCCCGTAAAAGATTCTCTTATCATAGAGGGTTCGTACTCGGCATACGCAAACATAGTTGCAGTGAAGGCAGGCAATGAAAACACTCCAAAGACCAAGGCACTTGTAGCCGCACTCAAGAGCCAGCAGATAAAGGACTTCATAGCGGCAAATTATGATGGTGCAGTTATAAGCGTTGTTGATAATCCGACCGACGGATTTGACAGCACGGTTGATTACAGCGCATTAAACGGCACCACGATAACCGTTGCCGCATCTCCCACACCTCACGCAGAGATACTCAAAGAGGCTGCAAAGATACTTGCTACCAAGGGAATAACGCTCGTTGTACAGGAATACAGCGATTATGTATTTCCTAACACCGTAGTAAACGATAGCAAATAATCAAAAGAATAAAACCGTCACGATAAATCGAGGGACTTTTGTATTTGACGACACCGAATTATGACTTTTTCGTAGCGTTCTTTTCGTCACTCGACGTACTTGTAGGGACCGGCGTCCCCGACGGTCCGTCTGTGTAAAAATAACGCCTGATATAACGAAACCGGCGCACCTTTGTTAAATACGTAAGCCACTTAAATAAAACCGAGGGCTGTTGCAATTTTTGCAACAGCCCCAAATCGGGCTTTTGGAGGAAATATGATAGAGATAAAAAATCTGTCCAAAACTTTTAAGACCGCAGGCGGCGACGTTGAGGCACTCAAAAACGTCAACATAAAAGTGAACGACGGGGATATATACGGCATAATAGGAATGAGCGGAGCGGGCAAGGGCGCGCTTGTGCGCTGTATGAATATGCTTGAAAAGCCGAGCGAGGGCTCCGTTATAATAGACGGAGAGGATATATCCACCCTCGGCAACAGAGAGCTGCGCGAGGCAAGACGGAAGATAACGATGATATTTCAGAGCTTTAACCTTCTTATGCAGCGCAACTGCCTCAAAAATATATGCTTTCCGCTTGAGCTTGAAGGGATAGACAGAAAAAGCGCACAGGAGCGGGCAAGGGAGCTTCTTGAAATTGTCGGCTTGCCCGATAAAGCGGAAGCATATCCCGCACAGCTCTCGGGCGGTCAGCAACAAAGAATAGCAATAGCAAGAGCGCTGGCAACAGACCCTAAAATTCTTCTTTGCGACGAGGCGACAAGTGCCCTCGACCCCAAAACGACGCAGTCAATACTCTCCCTTATAAAAGATATAAACAAGAAAATGGGCATAACGGTCGTAATAATAACTCACCAGATGAGCGTTGTCGAGCAGGTATGCAACCGCGTTGCGATACTTGACGGCGGCGAGGTCGTCGAGGAGGGTGAGGTTGCAAAGGTCTTTGCAACTCCGAAGTCAGATGCCGCAAAAAGACTTGTTTTCCCCGAGAGCACGGACGGTATTCTCGAGCCGAAGCCGAACGAGCGCCGCATAAGAGTGGTATTCAACGGCGCAAAGGCGACCGGCTCTCCGCTTATAGCGACAATGGCGGTGGAGCTTGGAGTTTACGCAAATATCCTCTCGGCTTCCACAAAGACGATAGGCGAAAAGGCGTACGGCAATATGCTCCTCGGCATAGACGGCGGAGAAAAGCAACTTGAAAAGGCTATGAAATATCTTCGCTCAATAGAGGATATAGCGGTAGAGGAGGCAAACTGATGGGAAATTTATTTTCACCCGAAAAGGTGCAAGCAACCCTCGATATGCTTAAAAACGAGTTTTTGTTCGGCATATGGGAAACACTTTACGCAACGGTGCTTGCAACGCTTTTTGCAATAATAATAGGCTTGCCGCTCGGCGTTTTGATTGTCGTCGGCGACAAGGACGGCATTTTGCCCCTGCCGAAGTGGCTTATGTCGGCTATCAATTTTATAATAAATATTTTAAGATCAATTCCTTTTGTTATCCTGGTTGTTATGTTGGTTCCGTTTACAAGATTTATCATTGGCAAATCTTATGGAACGGTTGCCTCGATAGTGCCTCTTGTAATTGCGGCATTTCCGTTTGTCGCAAGGCTTGTCGAGAGCAGTTTAAGAGAACTTAACCCGAACGTTATCGAAATGGCACAAAGTATGGGCGCATCTCCTATGCAGATAATAGTTAAGGTGATGATCCCCGAGAGTATACCGTCGCTTATCTCCAATTTCACTATAGCGATAACAACGATACTCGGCTACACGGCAATGAGTGGAATTGTCGGCGGCGGCGGTCTTGGCAAGATAGCGATAAACTACGGGAGGGATCGTTTCAACTACCTTGCAATGCTTGTGGCGGTTATCCTCCTTGTCGTCTTGGTACAGGCGTTCCAATCGTTAGGCACACACCTTGCAACCAAATCGGACAAAAGATTAAAATAAAATCAAGCGGCAACTTGTTTGCCGCTTTTTCTTGCCGCAAATGAGGCATTTTGTGCCTCCATCTGTACGCTAACCCCCAAAGCTCATTCTTCGCTTCGGGGAACATCTCCGCCAGGC
>CAMGRB010000191.1 GCA_946061315.1 uncultured Clostridia bacterium
CGGCATGGGAGGAGTTTCTTACACGCTTTTCAGCGGAAGCCAAGCACCTCGGAGCCGCATCTTACCTCAACGGGTACGCTCTCTCCCGTTATAACCGACGTGTCAACGCTTCCGACACCGGATAAAACGTCACCGTCAAGAGGTATGCGCTCACCGGGGAAGACCTCTATTATATCGCCTATTCTCACAAGCGAAGCGTCAATCACCTCGCCGTCCTTTATTCTTGCCTTGTCGGGACGGATGGAGGAGAGCCTTTCAAGCGAACGCCTTGACGAGTCCTCTGCGGCGTGCTCGAATAGTTCGCCGACGCAGTAAAGAAGCATTACCATGCAACCCTCAAAATATTCGCCTATTATCATGGCGCCGAGGGAGGCAACGGTCATCAGCATTTCTTCACTTGCGCTTTTTTCTTTTATAAGATCCTTTACGGCTTCTATTATAATCTCATAAGCCACGGCGGCGTATGAGAGAATGAAAACTATAATCGACGCCAAGTCAAAAGAGAATGACTGCAATACGGAAGCTACGACGGTAAGCAATACGGATATAAGTATCTTTATAAGGTCCGTTTTGTTTTCCGAGAAAAATTTCTTCATAGCCGTTACTCCGTTATGTGCTCCATTCCGCAATCTATTATAGTGCGCACGTGCTCGTCAGCCAGAGAATAGACTATATTTTTGCCTTTTCTTTGCGACTTTACAAGGCTACTTGCTTTAAGAGTTCTCAACTGATGCGATACGGCGGACTGCGTTATATCGAGAAATTCCGATATTTCGCCGACGCACATTTCGCTCTGCGTAAGAGCGCAGAGAATTTTTACTCTCGTACTGTCGGCAAAGACCTTGTAAAGATCCGCAAGTGCGTCAAGGACCTCGTTGTTCCTCGTTATCGCCTCTTTTATTTTTGTGATTGCATTTGAGTTTTCCATACGTACCTCCGAAAAATATATGTTCATTTGTTCATATGTATTATACGACAAAATACACGCGCTGTCAATAGTTTTTTTGAAAAATATATTGATTTTTTTATTCCGTACTGTTAAAATGATTTTGGTAAAATAAAACACTTAAAAAAGAGGAGAAAACAATATGCTTGAAAATGCAAAATGGATATCGTACCCCACCGACACGGGCTTTGCGTGCCCCGTTTTCAAAAAGACATTTGATACGAAAAAAGAGGTAAAGAGGGCAACGCTTGAGATAACGTCGCTCGGGGGCTACTATGCCGAGTTAAACGGCAAGAGAATAGGCGACTTTATTCTTGCGCCAGGCTGCACCTCAACAAAGCGTGTACAGGCGCAAACGTACGATATTACCGATATGCTCGGAGCCGAAAACGAGATAGACGTAACTATATCAAAAGGTTGGTTCAAGGGCAGAATAAATTGGAGATCAAATCAGGACAACGCCGACAAGCGCGAGTCGGTGATTGCCGAGATAAAAATACTTTATAAAGACGGCGATACTAAAACAATATCTACCGACAAAACGTGGCAAACCTCGATAAGCAAGATAACCTTTGCCGACTTTTACGACGGCGAAACCTATGATTGCACTCATATAGAGAGCTTTGTGCCGTCACTTGAACAAGACTACTCAAAAGAGATAATAGTAAAACAGCAGGGCGAAAAGGTTGTAGAGCACGAGCGCATTTCACCTCTTTCGATATTCAAAACGCCCAAGGGCGAAACGGTTATAGATTTCGGTCAGAACACGACTGGATATTTCGAGTTTACCGTAGATGCAAAGAAGGGCGACCGTGTGTCCTTCTCGGTTGCCGAGGTGCTTGACAAAGAGGGCAATTTCTACACCGAGAACTACCGCACCGCAAAGGCGGAGCTTATCTATATATGCAAGGACGGCGTTCAGACCTACAAGCCGAGGCTTGTATTCTACGGCTTCAGATACGTAAGAGTAAACGAGTACCCGACCGAGATAAGGAAGGACGATATATGCGCCATAGCCGTTTATTCCGACATAAAGAGAACGGGATATTTGACCTCGTCAAGCAAGCTCTTAAATAAGCTGTTTGAGAACATTATTTGGGGTCAAAGAGGCAACTTCCTCGATATACCGACCGACTGTCCGCAAAGGGACGAGCGCATGGGATGGACCGGGGATGCCGAGGTATTCGTAAAGACGGCTTCCTATAATTACGACGTTGAAAAATTCTTTACAAAATGGCTCACCGACTTAAAGCTCGACCAGTTTGAAAACGGTGGCGTTCCGCACGTCGTTCCTCAATTCTGGGGTGACGACCCGTCAAGCGCCGCATGGGGTGACGCCTCCACTATATGCCCATGGCAGATTTATCTTACCTACGGCGACAAGGAGATATTAAAGCGCCAGTATAAGTCAATGTGCGACTATGTAAAGTACATAGGCAAAATCTCAAAGAACAGATATCTTTGGACGGGTTGCAATCACTTTGGCGACTGGCTCGGGCTTGACGCCCCAGCGGGAAGCTATAAAGGCTCCTCCGATGAAACGTTTATTGCCTCCGTATATTACGCCTACTCCACAAAGCTTGTTGTAAAGGCGGGCAAGGTCCTCGGAAAGAACGTAGAGAAGTACGAAAAGCTCTACGATAACATAATAAAGGCAATAAGAAAGAAATTCAAAAAGTACAAAACGCAGACGGAGCACGTTTTAGCACTCTATTTTGACATTGCCGAGGATAAAGCGTCCGTTGCAAAGAGCCTTGCCGATATGATAGAGAAAAACGGCAAACGCTTGCAGACGGGCTTTGTAGGCACTCCGTATCTGCTCCACGCTTTAAGCCAAAACGACTATACCGAGCTCGCTTACGATTTGCTCCTTCAGGAGCAGTTCCCCTCGTGGCTCTACTCCGTAAAATGCGGCGCCACGACCATATGGGAGCATTGGGACGGCAGAAACGAAAACGGCGACTTCTGGAGCAAGGATATGAACTCGTTTAACCATTACGCATACGGCTCCGTTGCCGATTGGGTTTACGGCGTTGCGTGCGGAATAAACACGGTTGAAGAAAAGCCGGGCTTTGAGGAGGTCTTAATAGCGCCTCACCCGACCGACAAACTCGATTTTCTCTCGGCTTCGATAGAAACGAGGCACGGACTTGTAAGCTCCAAGTGGTATCATGACGGCGATAAAATAAGATATGAAATAGTAACCCCCGTAAAAGCTACCGTCATAATAAACGGCGAGCGCCACGAGGTAGAAAAGGGAAGCTACATCTTTTAACTTTCCAAAAACAAAAACGGTTGCCCACTCTTGTGTGCAACC
>CAMGRB010000192.1 GCA_946061315.1 uncultured Clostridia bacterium
CCGTTTTGGAATCTGCCGATTAGCGTTTTTATTATACCATAACCGCAAGCGCGCCGTGCTTGACACGGTGTCCACCGTGAGCAGATTGCAATTTTGCAATCTGTCGGTTAGCCGTCAATGGAAACGGCGCAATACCGAAGGTATTGGTATAAGCCGTTTCCATTATAACATAAGTATATTATAAAAGTCAAGGCAAGAATACAAAAATTCTTGCCCCGGCCAAAAATATTTCAATTTATACCTCAAAAGCATTTTTTGTTAAGGTCCTGTTCTATTTTAAGAAGCCTGTTGTATTTTGCGGTCCTGTCCGTTCTGCATGGCGCGCCCGCCTTTATAAATCCTGCGTTTACGGCAACCGCAATATCGGCAATGGTCGTGTCGTCCGTTTCTCCCGAACGGTGCGATATTATAACGGAATATCCGTTTTCCTTTGCAAGCCTTATAACGTCAAGAGTTTCCGTAAGAGAGCCTATCTGGTTCGGTTTTATAAGAATTGCGTTTGCCATTTTGTATTTAAGACCGTCCCTTAACCTTTCGGAGTTGGTAACGAATAAATCGTCGCCCACAAGCATCACCTTATTTCCGATAGCCTCGGTAAGCTTGCCCCAGCCCGAATAATCCTCCTCACCCAGCGGATCCTCTATTGATATAATCGGGTATTTTGAAATAAGGTCGGACCAGCGTTTTATAAGCTCCTCGGAGGTGTAATTCTTTTTTGCTTTCGGCAAAACGTATTTTCCGCCGCCGCGCCACCATTCACTCGCCGCCACGTCAAGGGCAATTTTTACGGTTTTGGTACTGTAACCGGCTTCCTTTATTGCGTCGATAATAAGCTTTATTGCGTCCTCGTTTGCGTCAAGGTCGGGCGCAAAACCGCCCTCGTCGCCAACACCCGTCGATAAACCGTTCTTTTTGAGTAAGTCCTTTAGCGTGTGATATATTTCGCACCCCGCCATAAGTGCCTCGGAAAAAGAGGAGAAGCCCGTCGGCACTATCATAAACTCCTGAATATCGAGGTTATTGGAAGCGTGCGCACCGCCGTTTAATATATTCATCATAGGGACGGGCAACCGCGTGCCGTAAATGCCTCCGAGATATCTGTAAAGCGGCGTTGAATGTGCGGAGGCGTTAGCCTTTGCCAGAGCGAGCGATACGGATAAAATAGCGTTTGCTCCGAGCTTTGATTTGTTTTTCGTTCCGTCAAGTGCAATCATCCTTTGGTCTATACACCTTACGCTGACCGACGTTGATTTCATAATTTCGGGCGCAATAACGTCGTTTACGTTGGCAACCGCCTTGCAAACTCCTTTGCCGCCGTATCTTTTCTTGTTTCCGTCACGAAGCTCAACGGCTTCAAAAGAGCCCGTCGAGGCTCCGGAGGGAACAGAGGCTACCCCCACCGAGCCGTCGGACATAATAACCGTCGTTTCAAGCGTCGGATTTCCTCTTGAATCTATTATTTCTCTTGCTTTTACGGATTTTATTTTCAAACTCATTTCAATCTCCCGAATATAAGAATTGTAAATATATTATTGACTGAAACGGGAATATTATTTACGAAATTGAAAATGATGCCGAATTAGGCTAAAAACTTTCAACAATAAAAGTGGCGCAGCAAATGCCGCGCCACGAAAATATTTTGATTTTACGCGTTTTCCGTATCGGAAGAAGCAGATTTCTGCATTTTCTCGTTCAGAATTTTTTCCTCTGCCTCGTTTATCGCACTCTCGGTAATAGCGTTTTCGTTTTTGAGCTTTTCTATCGTTTCCATGCGCTCCACACGGGATTGAGCCTCAAGCTCGTGTTGCGCCTTGATAAATTTCTCGTCCTTGAAAACGTCGGGAGCAGAGAAGTATTCGACGTCGGAGGGCAACTTTTTCTTTTTGAGCTTTTTGTCTATCTTTTTGGAAACAAGAGAAGCTATGACCGCACAGAGTGGAACTCCTATAAGCATACCAACAAATCCGAAAAGGTGCGAGCACGCCGTAACTGCGGCGATAACGCCGATAGGCGTAAGACCCGTTGACGCCCCGAGAATGTGCGGCGCTATAAGATTTCCGTCTATTTGCTGTACTATGACAATTATGATTACAAAGAGAAGTACCTGATACGGCTTTCCTGCAATGAGTATTATAATTCCCGAGGGTATTCCGCCTATAAACGGACCGAAGAACGGAATTACGTTAGTAATACCGACTATAACTCCGATAAGAGGAGCAAACGGAATTCTGACTATCGTAAGAATCAGGAAAACGACGAGCCCGACGAGGATAGAATCGCAAACTGCACCGAGAATGTATCTGCCGAACGTTCTGTCGGTGTATCTTGCGAAATCTATAATGCTTTCATAATTTTCCTTTTTGAACATCGCGCAAAGAATTCTTTTTATTCTCGCCACTATGGAATCTTTATAAATGAGGAAGTAAACGGAAAGAATGAATGCAACTATTACGTAAAATACCTGGCTTACCGCAGTCGTTGCGAAATTGAGAACGTGCTGGCGCAGATAATTGAATATGCTCTGGAACGAAAACGCACCGTCGCCCGTAAACATCTCCTTTATGCGATCTACAATCTGCTCCGGCTGAAGTGAGGGGAATATCTCGTGCAATTTGTTGAGAAAATCCGTTGCCCATACCTGAAAGCTTTCCATATAGTCCTTTATGTTTTCGGCAAGGGTGGTAACGTTTCTTGCAATCTGCGGGATAATTGCCACAAAAGCGAGCGTTATCGCACCTATAAAGACTATATAGGTAGCAACGAGCGAGAGGGCCTTTCTGAGCCTTGGCATCGGCTTTTTCTTTTCCACAAACTTAAAAACGTGTTTGCTGAATTTTTTATATATCGGGTTACATATATACGCTATAACGAAGCCGTATATAAATGCCGACATTGCGGTGGCAAACTGACCGAGAAAATCGTTTATCTTGCCGAGATTTATAAAGATAAGAATAATTGCGACAAGTATGGCAATTACGGCAAAAGCGTAAATCGACACGGTCAGATATTTGTCGTTTTTCTTGAAGTTTTTGAACATCGAGGCGTCCTTTCCGTTAAATAATCGTAATCACTTTTTATTTTATACCATAGGAAAATATAAGTCAATAGCAAAAATGAAAAAATTTTGTAAACAGCCAAAGCAATCGGTCTTTTTACTCACAATTAACACGGTACGCGTTCCCGTTTTGCCGCTATCGCATTAAAGAGAGCCGCCTTTGATAAGACGGCTCCTGTTGTCAATCTAT
>CAMGRB010000193.1 GCA_946061315.1 uncultured Clostridia bacterium
AGCTTGCGCACGAAACGAATGAGAAAAAGATCAGAACACACAAAACGGACGCTAATACTTTTGCAAATACGTTGAGTCCTTTCATAATCATCACCTCATACATAAAGTTTTCAATTCTATGGTATCACAAATATAAAAATTTGTCAACCGTACCGATGAATTTTCAGGCCTTGCCCTCGGCTACCTTACTGCGATAACTCTCCACTTCCCAATTTGCTATGAAATCTATCATATTTTCAGCCATAGGGCGAACACCGCTGAAATTCTTTGCATAGACGGATATTTTTATCTCGTCGAGCCAAAGTTTTTCTGCGGTGGCGGCGTCCTTTTCGTCCTTGCCGCATGCGAACATTCCAACGTTTTTAACGAATACGATTTTAGGCATAAAGCCGTGCTTATCCGAATAATCAAGTACGTCTTTGCTTATGTTTTCTGCGTCATCGACAAAAAGCGGCGACGACTTGCAATATACTATGTGATCGGGCGTCATAGGATAAAGCACCGGCGCAAAATCCTCTTTTGACTTGCAAAGAGCTTCTATCTCCTTATTAAGCGTAAACTTTACCGTTGCACCTCCGAGTGATGAGGCGAGAACGGTTTTTATTTTTTCAACCGCTTCTGCATCTTCTTTAACTTCCGTAAAATCGGGAACGATCTTTTCCTGCGCTTTTATCGTTTCTATAACGTGAGATACAAGCAAGTCAAGTTCTTTTTCGCTGTTTGCCGCAAAGAATATACCGTGATTCTGCAAAAAGAGCAAATTTGCCGCCTTGCCCGTTTCGACCTTGTATTTTTCGAGCTTACTGCGGCACTCCGAGGCAAGAATGTACCCGGGCTCCGTTTCCTTGACCCATATTGCGTCGGGGAAAAGACGTTTTACTACCTTTTCTCCGTCATTTGAGCAGGTGATTCCGTTTACTCTTGCGGGGTGAACGTGCAAAATATAGGTATGCGGAAAAAGATTATGTAAAAGCGTTTCGACGGACGGGCGCTTTGCTTCCTCTCCCTCGCATTTTGCCCCCATCATATCTTTGAGGACCTGTGCTTCTCTTTCCTTGGAATTTTGCGGATAGGTCTTTTCCCATATCTTTGAAAGGGACTTTCTCGACATTTTTACAAAGCCCTCCGCTTTTATTGTGGCAAGCGACGTTCCCGACCCTTTTATATAGAGGTTTTCCTCGTCCTTATAAGAGGTGTTGCCGCCTCCCGCAAGGACAAATTCCTCGTCTGATCCGTATTTGTGAGAGATATTTACTATCGTTTCAATTCCCATATTTGTTTTCCCCCATAAGAAATTTTTCAACTCTTTCATATTCCGCAAAGGATTTTTCCATAGCTTTTTTGTCGGGCTTTTCCCTCTTTATTGCCCTTATCATTACGTTCTTCGGAGTATCCTCGGGATCTATAAGCTCAAGCGCGGCGACGGAATATCCTTTGCTCTCGAGCTTTAATATTCTCATAGCGTCAGTCAGTGCGTCGCACATTTTTTGCCTTAACATAGAATGTCTTGTTACAAATTCAAGCTCACGGCAGTCAATCTTCTTATTGAGCTCGTGATGGCAACAGGGGGTTGAGAGGATAACCTTTGCCCCGTTTTCGCTTGCCTTGTCAAGCACCATATCCGTTGCAAGATCGCAGGCGTGAAGCGAAATCACAAGGTCGGGCTTTCTTTCAAGATGATACTTTGAAACGTCGGCGCAAATAAAGTTCATACCCGAAAAGCCGACTTTTTTCGCAACCGTTTTGCAATAATCTATAACGTCACCTTTAAGGTCAACGCATACCATATACGTCCTGATTTTAAGAACGTTTACGAAATAGTGATACACCGCAAAGCTCAAATAGCTCTTGCCGCAACATAAATCGTATATATTGATACTGTCCTTCGGCAACTCGTTTTCAATAGCTTTTATGTGCTCGAGAAAGCGGTTTATCTGGCGGTATTTTGACTGCATTTTATCGTGACTCTGCCGTTTGCGTCACTTATTCCAAGTCCCTTAAGAAACGGCTCGGAGCCTGAAAGTATATATTTCTTTGCCTTATCGTTGCCTTCGTCCGAGTGTTCTGTAAAGGAGCCTGATAAAAGGGCTTTTCTTACCTTTTCGGCGTCAAGGAGCGTTTCTTTGCCGCCTTTTGAGTGCATATATTGGCAACTGCCCGAGGTGGAAATTACGTTTATCTGAAAATAATTCTCTGTAAGAGAGCCTATTTCTTTTATAACGTTTTCGCTTATATTCTTGTGGTAAGCTTTATTGTCCTTCGTAAAGGTTTCAATCTGTAAAACGCTCTTTCCCGATATATTTTTAGGTGTGAGTATGCTTTTTATCTCGCCCGGATCCGCAGGCTTTGAAAAAACGACCTTTTCAAGTGATTTAGACAGGTACAGATCCGTTATGAGAGTAGCAAGATATGCTCTTTTTTCACTCGTTTTGCTTTCCATCTTCTCCGTTGTCCTTCTTTTTCTTGCCGAATGATATTTTAGATTCCTCGTGCCTGTATATTCTTACGATATTGCTCCTGTGCAGGAATATGACGAAAAGTGAGCATAGCACCGCCACAAGTATATGCGGCCCCGGGAAAGTCATATTGTAAAGCACCATGGGATATATGAGCATTACCATAACGGAAGCAAGAGATACCATCTTGAAACCGAAAAGAATTATAAGGAATATGCCGAGCATTACAAGGAATACTATCGGCGTTGTCATAAGACACATCGTTGATATGGCAACCACGCCTTTGCCGCCGCGGAACTTAAAGAATATGGGGTAAGCGTGACCTATTATGCAGAAAAACCCCGCAACGTACGCTCCCATAATTCCGAAAAAGAGCCTGCCTATAACGGATGCAAGGGCTGACTTCAAAACGTCGCCAAGGAACGTGAGTACAGCCGCACGCTTGCCGTAAATACGAAGCATATTCGTAGTTCCCGCATTTCCGCTTCCCTTTGTTCTTATGTCCGTGCCGTATTTTCTTGAAAGAATAACTCCGCAGTTTACGCTGCCGACAAGGTACGATAAGATAGCGAGAATTATATAGCCTAACCAGTACATACGAACATTTTCCGCCGAGGAAAAATCGCCGAAAAGTTTTCCTAAATATCCATAGTCAAATATTTCCCAAAAGCTCATACGTCTGCCTCTCCTTCGTCACCGCGCTGACGAATAATTATTTTTATTGGGGTACCCTTGAAGCCAAAAGTATTTCTCAAACAGTTTTCTATATATCTTTGAT
>CAMGRB010000194.1 GCA_946061315.1 uncultured Clostridia bacterium
GAATTTCAGCGTTTTCCCGCAGAGGATTTCCGCGTAAGAGAGATGGCAAAGAGCGCCGTTGAATCGTTAGACGTGCCTGAAACCTCTGCTACCCAAAATCAGTCATCTCAAACGAACGAATCGAAAATGTCACTTAACGACGCGGAAGAATTTATGCAATCTGCTTCCTCGTCCGCTTCCACGTCCGCGTCCGCTTCCGCTTCTGCGTCGGCCTCTGCCTCTGCTTCCGTTCCGGTTTCTATATCGGCAAGCGCGTCGGTGGCGAGCGTGGGGGCAACCGGAGTGCTGGCAAGTATCGCCGCGGTATGCGTTGCGGTGACCGTAGGAGTCGTTCCCATAACGGGACTGACGCAGGATACCGTGGACGAGCCTCCTGAAAATCCACCTATTTATGAAACGGAGGAGCCCATAGAGGAGCCGATAGACGTCGGTACGCTGAATTTTTTGAATTATCGGGTTGAATATTACACGAGTGAGGATTCCGCCGCGATATTTTCCGATATTACCTTTTATTTTGAGGGGGCGCTATCCGAGGGGCTTACCTGCGAGTTTTCCGACGTTATGACGGGCAACTCGGTAGCTCTCGATAGCAACACGGTCACCTTTGAAGGCATAGAAAAGGGTGACAGGGAGTTTCGCCTTACGATATATAACGGCGATGAGGTTGTAGAAACGCGCACGGTAAACGTGGAGGACAATTATATTTACGACCCGGGCCTCGGTGCCGATTATGCGTATAAGGTGACTTACAACGATGACAATACGCGCAATTTATATGCGTATCTCACACCCGGACGCGAAGGGGATTTTGTCACGTATATCGATATTTACGACACCTCCGGTGCTGCTCTTGACAGCTACGAAACGGTAACCGACGGCGCACTTGGCGGTATCTTAAATATAGCAGAAGAAAAATATTTGGCTACGTTCGTTTCTTATTACGTAAAGGACAATAATTATTACTCCTACTGTACGTCGGATGAAATCATAATAGGCAGCGCCTCGTTAGATTGGGCGGCAAGCGCAAGCGACGAGCTGCTTACACTTACCTTCGGTAGCGAAGTAGTCGGAGTTACAGAAGTTATAGTAACGCACGACGATTTGACCCGTGAGAAGTTTACCTTCAGCGCACAGGATCTTATCGATAATTCATATCAATTAACTTTGAGCAAAATAAGCCACAATCCTACCGTTGAAATTTATGCCTCGGCGGTTTTATTCGATTTTGACCCGTCGGGATATATTACCTCTTTCAACGGTGAGGAGTTTAAGCAGGTTTACGAGTCGGTAACAGTTGACGCATTCGTTTCATCGACGGTCGACCTTGCAAGATGTGAAATTTTCAATACCAGCTACAATGCCGAATACGGTGACATAATTCACGCTCCCGTATATTTGTATTTCGACGGATTTTTGAACGAGGGCGATACGTATTCCGTCAAGGTATTAAGCTCGGACGGCAGTGAGGTTGCGTCCGTTGCCGACCTTACCTTATCGGACAAGCCCGTTGTCTTTACCGATTTGTCGGTCGATATGGAATACACGTTTACGTTTTATCTGACTGCAAACGGTGAGGAAACTCTGGCGGGTCAGGTAACCAAGACCTTAACCGTATACGAATATTCCGGTTTGCCGTCCTGGTTCTGTCAGTCACCAAATCCCGGTGACGTGATGATAACTTATAACGATGACGGAACGTCCAACGTATATCTGTATATGAACGTTCAGGAAACGGAATACGATCTGTATTATAAGGTTTATCTCGTAGACGCCTCCGATAGCTCGGTCTTCTTTGAGTGCGTGGGTAAGGATAACGTGGCGGTACTAAGCAATATCCCTGCGGGACGTTATGCTCTCAAATACGGCGTACTGATGAACGAAGGCGATACGTGTTACTCCGCATACGATTTGGTATGGCCCTCGGGTACGATAGTTGCGGGGCTTAACGAGGACGGATATTATCCCGAATCCTGCGGTATCGCAACCTATGATTCCGGAACCGGCGAGCTTGATATCAACGTTTCGGGTAACGTTATCGGCGGTCTTAACGTAACGATTATTAACGATGACGGGCAGTCAATCGAAATTGCCGTTCCCGTCGAGGACGTATATGCCGACTATGGCGGCTCAACCTGTACGGTTGATCTGTCTGCTTACGGATTGACGTCATTTACGGTGGTTATCGAGGGTGAGGCAAGCTTCCAATACTCCACCGACGAAGAGGTTATAAGGAACGAAGTAACCGTCACGGGTGAGCAAAGCTGCCCGTTCAGGATAGACAGTCTTAGTATTATAGAAAGTTAAAAGAAGGAGAATTAAATATGAACAACAATGACAAAAAACATCCGATACACCTGGTTTGGTTTGCATTGTCGGTCGCTTACCTTGTGGCGTACGTAGTGCTGGTTATCGTCAAATTCAGCGCTCCCGAATCGGGCTTTGCGGTGAACTTTTTCGACAAATACGTCCGGATAGTAAAACAGACAGTAACCGAGGGGACAGAGGTTATCGAGTTAAGCCCCTCCATGCCTCAAATCGCGCTGAACAGTTTGATAAATATTTTACTCATTCTGTCGGTTGCCAAGATTTTGCGTATGCTTTTCAGGCTCAGATCCAAAAAATCCGACAGGACAAAGACCGTCGTCAGCCTTCTTGACGGCTTCGTTAAATACGGCGCGGCAATAGCCGTAATAATTTACGTATTAAAGGCTTGCGGCGTAAATACCGAGGCGTTGATAGCTTCGATAGGTATTTTAGCCCTTATCGTAGGTCTTGGCGCGCAGTCGCTGATAGCCGATATAATTGCGGGTATGTTCATCATTTTTGAAAACGAATTCAATACGGGAGAAATTATCTCTATCGACGGTTTCAGAGGCGAGGTTATCGAAATAGGTATCCGCACCACCAAGCTTCTTGACGCCGCGGGCAATATCAAAATTATGAACCACAGCGATATCAAAAACATTGTAAACCTGTCAAGAGAGCCGTCTTTGGCTGTCGTTGACGTTGACTTCCCCTACGACGTTCCGATAGAGTTCATAGAAAAGCTTTTCGACGAAAAATTTGCGGGATTAAAGGAAAAGATACCCGGCATTATCACGGGTCCTTTCTACAAAGGCGTTACGGAATATAAAGATTCCAACGTCACCGTTAAGATAGTGGCAACCTGCCTCG
>CAMGRB010000195.1 GCA_946061315.1 uncultured Clostridia bacterium
ACGAAACAATGGGATATGTGAAATGGTCACATAAGACACGCCGAGTATCTGCATAACGCTGTACATATCGGGCGAATTTGCTTTTCCCGATATTGCGATCCTTATAAACATACTTATATCCGCAACGTTGCCTTTGTAGGAATCGGGGCTTAACTTGTACGCGCGCATATCGGAAGCATAGCCGAGCATATCGGCAATATCCTTTATCTTGTCAAACCATACGCCCGAATCATCCTTTATATCAAAGGTTTCGATAAATTCCGAAAGTGCTTTCTTTATATCTTCCTTCGGGAACTTATCGGGATATTCGTCCTGTATTCTGAAATATTCGTCATAGAAAAGGTCTATATAGTCCTTTACCTCGCTCCATACGGCAATATCCTTTCTCGGATTTTTACCGCCGCGCCCTATTGCAAATATCTTTTTGGTATAGTCGGGGTCGGAGGTCATCTTTTCGTAAAGGTCGGGGTCGTACTCTTTTGCCCATTCCGCCGAGAGATTATAAACCTCGTCTGCGCTCATTCTCGAAATTACGTTTTTGGAAACGTCGTTTAACTTTGCGCTGTCAAAAAGCGAGCCTGCGGGGTTCATCTTCTTATAAGAAAACTTAAACTCGTCTGCCGGCTGGGTGGGGTTTGCCCTTCTCCAATCCTCGAAGTTCGAGTTGAGAATTGTGAGAATATACTCGTAAACCGCCTTTGTCGGATAGCCCTCCTGCTTATAGAAAGTCAAAGCAAGCTCGGGGTCTTTCCTCTTTGAGAGCTTTCGCTTTGAGCTGCCGTCCATTTTCATAAGCGGACCTATATGCAGATATTTCGGGGGTCTGTAGCCAAGTGCGGCAAAAAGCTGAAGATGGAACGGCAAAGTCGAGAGCCATTCGTCACCTCTTACCACGTGAGTTGTACGCATAAGATGATCGTCAACGGCGTGAGCAAAATGGTAAGTGGGTATTCCGTCGGATTTAAGCAAAACGTGGTCTATATCGTTTTCCGTAAGCTCGAGATTGCCCTTTATATAGTCCGTAAACTTTATCTTGTGCTCAATCGAGCCCTCGGACCTGAAACGCAAAACCCACGGTTTGCCCTGTGCAAGTTCCTTTTCTATATCCTCGATGGGTCTGTCCCTCCAGAGCGCCCATTTGCCAAAGTAGCCGAAATTCTCTTTGAGTTTTTCCTGCTCGGCGTGGATATTTTCAAGTTCTTCCTCGGTACAGAAGCACGGATACGCCTTCCCCTCGCGAACGAGCCTTTTTGCATAAACGTGATAAATATCGGCTCTCATACTCTGACGGTAGGGACCGTAAATGCCGCTGTCGCCGTCTATCGTTGCGCCCTCGTCAAAATGTATGTTGTAGTGCTTCAAGGTTTCAATAAGCACCTCGACGGCACCCTCAACCTCTCTCTTTTTATCCGTGTCCTCAACGCGAAGGAACAAAACACCGCCCGACTGGTGTGCCAGGCGCTCCGACGTTATTCCCTGTACAAGATTGCCGAGATGAACAAATCCCGTAGGGCTTGGTGCCATTCTCGTAACTACCGCACCTTCCGCGAGCTGTCTTTGAGGAAATCTCTTTTCAAGTTCTTCCTCCGTTGTTTTGACGTTTGGAAAAAGCAATTCAGCCAAATAATTGTTGTCCATTTTTATATCTCCGTTATCGTCTTGGTAAAACAAAATGTAAAAATTTTATTTATTGTATCACATTTATTAAAGGTTGTCTATATTTTTTGCCATATTTTTTTATTTTCTTGCAATAAAAAAGCGTTTCTGCATTTGCAAAAACGCTCTATATGGGGTTATGGAATTATTTTTTCATTTTCTTGCCGAATACGAATACGGAAAGAGCAAGAACGGCTACTGCGTATGCGGTAAGTATTAAAAAAGGCTTCCATATATCCGTAAAGTTGCATGCGAGGGCGTATCTTGCAACGTCGACGGCGTTTGCAAACGGCAGGCAGTATGCAACCGTTTTGAAGCCGTTACCCAGAAGATCAAGGGGAAACCACGTACCGCTTAACCATGCGCTTATGTTTGTGAGGAGCGCGCCGCAAAAGCCCCCGACCTGCTTTACGTTGAAAAGCGAGCCGAAAAGAAGCCCGAATCCGATGAACAAAAGCGACGTCGGAAAAAGGAAGATAATCATAAATAATACGCCGACACCGAGCTTCAAGCCAAAGAACATCGAGGTTATGACGCAGACGACCGTTTGAGCAAGTGAAAGCGGAAGCATGGGAAGCATATATCCGAGGATAAATTCCCCTGCTCTCATAGGTGATATAAAAAGTCTTGTTATAAACGAGCTTTCTCTGTCCGTTGCTATAAGAAGCCCCGAGAGCAACGAAATAAACGAAAGACCGAATACGCAAATGCCCGGGGAGAGCTTTGATATTGAAAACATATCGACCTCGGCGGGTATATTCATATTCATAACCGACAAAAGAACGATAAGAACAACGGGAAAGCCTATACCGAAAATCATCGTTATGGGATCTCTGATAAGCTCCTTGAGATTTTTCTTCATAAATGCAAAAGTTCTCATTTTGTCGCCCCCTGTGTCGATAATTTTATAAAAGCGTCTTCAAAACTGTCCGTGCCCGCAAAGCTCTTTATCTCATCGGGCGTGCCGCTTGCAACTATTTTACCGCCCGACATAACGGCGACCTTATCGCTTAAATGCTCCGCTTCTTCAAGATAGTGGGTTGTAAGTATTATCGTCATTTTTCCTTTAAGAGATTTTATAAAGTTCCAGAGTTCTCTCCTCGCTATTACGTCAAGACCGAGTGTCGGCTCGTCGAGGAAAAGAATTTCGGGCTCGGTTATAAGCGCCATTGCTATGCTTAATTTTCTCTGATAGCCTCCCGACAAAACTCTCGCCTTTTTATTTTCAACCTCGGATAAAGAAAGTTCTTTTATTATCCTATCGCAAGAAGATTTTGCGTCTTCTCTTTTGAAGCCGTATATTTCCGAGATGAGCTCGAGATTTTCACGCACGGTAAGCTTGGGCGCTACCGCCGTTTCCTGCGGGGATACGTTTATTATTTTCTTTACCTTAAACGGCTCGTCCTTTACGCTGTACCCTTTCATATACGCCTCTCCCGAGGTTATGGAGGTTAAGCACGCGAGCATTTTTATGGTGGTGGTCTTGCCCGCGCCGTTTACGCCGCGCA
>CAMGRB010000196.1 GCA_946061315.1 uncultured Clostridia bacterium
CTGCTTTACCTGAAGCGGTGTGTACTCGAATATTTTAAGCCCCTGTCTGTATGCCGCAAGGAGCAAAACTCCCCTTGCCTCGGCAACCGCTATACCCGTTTTCTGATTGGTGTTCCAGAAAAGCTCCTCGATAGCCATAACCTCGGGCTTGTACTTCTCTATTATGATGTTCATTCCGTCATAAAGCTGATTTATTCTGTCCTCGGTAGGCAAGCCCGCTTTGGTCTGTATGGAGCCGTAACCCAGAACACGAAATTTTCCCTTGTTGTATTCAACTACTCCCCAGCCCACTATTGCAAAGCCGGGATCTATGCCCAGAATTATCATTTTTGCCTCCGAATAAAGATATACAGAGATATTTTATCACATTTTTGTCCGAATGTCAAACTTTATTTATAATATTACCCAATTTATATATATTGTTTATAAAAACCTTAATATTCAGTTGACTTTTTGTATATACGTGTGGTAAAATGATAACTGTATAAAGACAAATTATTCCGGAGGTACATTATGGCGTCTATACCGGTTATACGCGTCGGCGACCTGCTCGAGATGAAAAAGCCGCACCCGTGCGGCAACAAAACCTTCAAGGTTTTAAGGACAGGCTCGGATATAAAAGTTTTGTGCACGCTTTGCGGGCGCAACCTGACAATAGAGAGAGTCAAGATTGAAAAAATGATAAAAAAGATTATTCCCGAGGCAAAAGAGGAAAATAAAGATGAATGATAGTGGCACAAGCTCAAGGCTTGATAACTTCAAGGAAAAGTTTGCAAAGTTCCTTGACAAAATAAATACCCCGTTCGTCCAGAAGGTCGGAAACACTCTTATCGAGAAAAAATATCTTTATCCCTCGTTCCTTCTGCCGATTGGAATAATGCTGCTCGTCTATGCGGCGCTCGGTATGTATCCTTTCGGGTCGAGGACTATTCTCACCCTCGATATGAACGCGCAGTATATCTATTTCTTCGAGCAGTTCCGCGATGCAATGACGGGCAACGGCTCGTTCCTTTACACGTTTGAAAGAGCGCTCGGCGGTGAGTTTTTCGGTTTTTACACCTACTATCTTGCCTCTCCGCTCTCGCTTATCGTGGTTTTGTTCCCCGAAAAAATGATAACGGAAGCCGTTATGCTTATGATGCTCTTAAAATGCGGCTTTTCGGGTCTTACCTTTGCTATTTATCTCGATAAAACGAGAAAAAAGAACACGATGGCGTTTACCGCATTCTCCGTTATGTACGCTCTTTGCGCCTACGCCGTCGCATATCAGTCCAACACTATGTGGATGGACGCGCTTATATGGCTCCCTCTCGTAACGCTCGGCATCGAGCGCCTTGTTACAGATGGCAAGTTCAAGCTTTTTATAATAACGCTTGCCCTCACGATATGGAGCAACTACTATATCGGCTATATGGTGTGCATATACGTTGCGCTCTACTTTTTCTGCTTTATATGCGCTCACCCGACGGACGCGATAAACAATATAGGTGAAACGAAGCACAAACTGAAAAGTCTTGCAAGAATTGCCGTGTGCTCGGTTGTTGCAATACTTATCTGCTCGCTTGTCATTCTTACGGCATACTATTCGCTCACGTTCGGCAAAAACTCGTTCCAACAGAGCAATTTCGAGCCTACTTTAAGGTTTGATTTTCTCGATTTGTTTGCAAAGTTCTTTATAGGCTCTTACGATACGGTGCGCCCCGACGGACTCCCTAACGTTTATGCCGGTATTCTTATGCTGATTATGATACCCGTGTATTTCGTGTCGAAAAAGGTGACGGGACGCGAAAAGACCTGCTTTGCCGTTTTGTGCGCCGTATTTATAGCAAGCTTCTCCGTCAACACGATTGACCTTGTGTGGCACGGCTTTCAGATGCCCGTATGGCTCAATTACAGATACAGCTTTATCCTGACGTTTATCCTTCTTATAATGGCGTACAAGGGCTTTGAATCCTACTTTGATGTCGAATACAAGTTTATCGGCGGCATCGGTGCGATTCTCATACTTGCTTTGCTCGTCATACAAAAGACCGTGACGCTGACGCGCTATATAAGCGGTGAGAAAACGGACGTTATGCCCGACTACGAGATGATATGGCTCTCGGTTGCTTTTATTCTCATATACCTCGTGGTTTTGTACTCGGTAAAGCACTCGAAATTAAAATCCACCGTATCGGTCGTTCTTCTGACGGTGGTGTGCATCGAGGCTTTTTCGGGGTCGCTTATAAACTGGGCGGAGGAGGTTTCCGACGTGGGCTGGGCAACGAGATCTTCTTACCGTGATTATATTGACGGAATACAGCCTGCCGTTGACAGTATTTACGATGAGGACTCCTCTTTTTACAGATTTGAAAAGACGATGTTTAGAAAGCCCAACGACAATTTTGCCCTGAATATAAGAGGACTTTCAAACTCGACCTCGTCGCTTAACAAAAGCTCCATTACTCTCTTGAAAAAGCTCGGATTTACGGCAAGGTCGCACTGGTCCAAATATTTCTCGGGAAATGAAGCGGTCGATTCGATACTCGGGGTAAAGTACGTTATAACTCCCAAAGAGGACACAAAAGGCGCGATAAGTATGAGCTCCCTGTACAACAAGCTCCGTGACGTAGGCGATTATTCGATATACGAAAACCCGTACGTTTTGCCGATTGCCTATACCGTTGACCCGAAAATAAAGGAAATGGTACTTGAGGACGAAAACGTCCATTCTCCGTTTGTATTTACCAATAAGCTTATAGGCTATATGGTCGGAGATGAGAGCTGCGAGATTTTCAAGTCCTGCAATTACTATGAATATGCAACGAGAAACTGCTCGGCTTATGAGGGCGCGGATAACATTGAGTACAGAAGGTCAAGCGACTCCTCAACCGCATCCTTTACCTACATGGTGACGGCAGTTTCCGACGGAAGCATATATATGTATCTGCCGAGCAAGTTTTCAACAAAGGTGACCTTTTACGTAAACGACGAAAAAGTAAACACCTTCTTTGAGGACGATACGTACAGAATACAAAACCTCGGCAATTACAAAGCGGGGGATAAAATAAGGGTGGAATTTACGTTCGACCATTACAGAATTTATCTCTATAACGACGGTCCGTTCTTCGTGCAGATAGACGAACAGAAGCTTTCCTCCGCTATGGGCTCGCTC
>CAMGRB010000197.1 GCA_946061315.1 uncultured Clostridia bacterium
GGAGACGGAACTCAAGGTCATCGACACGTACTGGTCGGACCATTGCCGCCATACGACTTTCCTTACCACCGTTGACAGCGTTAAATTCGAGGACGAAATTCTTCAGGCAACCTATGAGGACTACGTAAACACAAGAAAAGAACTCGGCAGAACAAAGCCCGTAAACCTTATGGATATAGCCACGCTTGCCGTGAAATATCTTAAAAAGAACGGCAAACTCGACAAGCTCGACGAGTCCGAGGAGATAAACGCCTGCACGGTAAAAATTGACGTAACCGTTAACGAAAAGAGCGAGCCGTGGCTCCTTCTTTTCAAAAACGAAACGCACAACCACCCGACGGAGATAGAGCCGTTCGGAGGCGCGGCTACCTGCATCGGCGGAGCTATAAGAGATCCGCTCTCGGGCAGATCCTACGTTTACGGCGCTATGCGTTTAACGGGCGCGTCAAACCCCTTAAAGCCCGTATCGGAAACGTACGAGGGAAAACTGCCGCAGAGAAAAATAGTCACGACCGCGGCGGCAGGATATTCTTCATACGGAAACCAGATAGGTCTTGCAACGGGTATAGTTGACGAAATATATCACGACGGATACGTCGCAAAACACCTCGAGGTAGGTGCGGTAATTGCCGCCACCCCGAAAGAAAACGTAAGGAGAGAGGTACCGTGTGCGTCGGACAAGGTCATACTTCTCGGCGGACGCACGGGCAGAGACGGGTGCGGAGGTGCGACAGGCTCCTCAAAATCCCATACCTTAAAATCACTTGAAAGCTGCGGTGCGGAGGTACAAAAGGGAAATGCGCCCGAGGAGAGAAAGCTCCAGAGGCTATTCAGAAATCCCGAGGCTTGCAAACTTATAAAAAGGTGTAACGACTTCGGTGCGGGCGGAGTGTCCGTTGCCGTAGGAGAGCTTGCAGACGGTCTTTTGATAAACCTTGACGCAGTACCGAAAAAATACGACGGTCTTGACGGCACGGAGCTTGCAATAAGCGAATCGCAGGAGAGAATGGCGGTCGTCGTTGAGGCAAAGGACGCAGATGCATTCCTTAAACTTGCCGAAAAAGAAAATCTCGAAGCAACCGTCGTTGCCGAGGTTACCGAGGAGCCGAGGCTCAAAATGGTATGGAACGGCAATACGATAGTTGATATAAGCAGAGAATTTCTCAACTCCAACGGTGCCGAAAAGCATATTGACATAGAGTGCGAAAAAGCCCTCGATTACGGAAAAGAAATACCGAAAAATTTTGTAAACGGAGTAAAAGACCTCGTTTCCGACCTTAACGTATGCTCCAAAAGAGGTCTTGGCGAGCGTTTTGACAGTACGATAGGAGCAGGCACCGTTCTTATGCCTTACGGCGGTAAATATCAGCGTACCCCGATACAGTCAATGGTTCAGAAAATATCGCTTGAAAAGGGACAGACTGACGACTGCTCGTTTATGTCGTGGGGATATAACCCGTTTATATCCGAAAAGAGCCCATTCCACGGCGCATATCTCGCCGTTTGCGAGTCCGTTTGTAAGCTTATAGCAACGGGCGCAGACTTTAACGACGTATATCTTACCTTCCAGGAGTATTTTGAAAAGCCGATGAAAGACCCGAAACGCTGGGGCAAGCCTCTTGCCGCTTTGCTCGGAGCCTTCAAGGCGCAAAAGGATTTCGGAATAGGCGCAATAGGCGGAAAAGACTCAATGAGTGGCTCTTTTGAAAAGCTTGACGTTCCTCCTACGCTCATTTCCTTTGCGGTAACCACGGGCAAGGTCCACGAGGTTATCTCTCCCGAGTTCAAAAAAGCGGGCAACCGTGTATTTTTGCTCGAGCCCGAATACGATGAAAATAATTTACCCAAAGCAGAATCGCTTATAAAACTTTTCTCAACGGTAACTAAACTTATGAGGGATGGAAAGGCGGTATCTTGCTATACTCCCACAATAGGCGGAGTATGTGAAGCGGTTGTCAAAATGGCAATGGGTAACGGATACGGCTTCAAGTTTGACAATGCGCTTACTATGGACGACGTATTCTCGTATAAGTACGGCTCGTTCCTTGTAGAAGCGGACGGTAAGGTAGACGGCGCAAAGCTTGTCGGTACCGTTACCGAGGGCGGCGAATTTGAATACTGCGGCGAGTCCGTGTCCGTATGCGAGATAGATTCGCTCTATGAGGATAAACTCGAAAACGTTTATCCGTGCAACGTAAAATCAAAAGAAGAAAAGCCCGTGACAATTTCATATGAGGCAAAAGAGAAGATAGCCGCACCCCTTGTAAAGAGTGCAAAGCCGAGAGTTTTAATTCCCGTATTCCCGGGAACAAACTGCGAATACGATTCGGCAAAGGCGGTTGAGAGTGCGGGCGCAGAAGCAAAGATTTTCGTAATAAATAACTTAACCTCGGACGGAATAAAAAAGAGCGCACAGGCTTTTGCCGAGGAGATAAAGAAATCACAGATCATCTTTGTTCCCGGCGGATTCTCGGGCGGTGACGAGCCTGACGGATCGGGTAAATTCATAACGGCATTTTTCAGAGGAGAGAGCATAAAGGAAGAAGTAGGGGCGCTCCTTGACAAAAGGGACGGTCTTATGCTCGGTATATGCAACGGCTTCCAGGCACTTATAAAGCTCGGTCTTTTACCGTACGGTAAAATAACCGATACCGATGAAAGCTCACCCACGCTTACGTTTAACACGATAGCAAGGCACCAATCCAAAATAGTGCGCACGAGGGTTGCGTCAAACAAATCCCCGTGGCTCTCAAAATGCAAGGTAGGCGACGTATATCTCGTTCCGATATCTCACGGAGAGGGCAGACTTATAGGCGATGAAAAATCGCTTAACTCTCTTATCGCAAACGGTCAGGTCGCAACGCAGTACGTCGATCTTTCGGGCAAGGCTACCTACGATATAGACTTCAACCCGAACGGCTCGTATCTTGCAATAGAGGGAATAACCTCACCCGACGGCAGAATACTCGGAAAAATGGGACATTCGGAGCGTATCGGCTCGGGTCTTTACAAAAACGTGTACGGCGAGTACGATATGAAGCTGTTTTCGTCCGCGGTAGAGTACTTCAAATGATATTTTATCCGCCGATTGCGGAAAATGAGATTTTATTATATTAAAT
>CAMGRB010000198.1 GCA_946061315.1 uncultured Clostridia bacterium
TCTATTTCTTCTCTCATGAAACCACCCATTACTTCAAGCTGAAACTTTCAGGAAGAAGATCACCCAAAGTAAGTATCTTTATATCATCCAAAGACTTTGCCATAATAACCTTGAAATCTTTGTCACAAAACTCTGCCAAAACCTGACGACACACTCCACAGGGAGAACAATAATCTTCTATTTTTTTATTCAGGCCGCCAACAACTGCCATTGCCTTAAAATTCTTTTTACCAAACGCAAACGACGAAATACGTCTGGAATATCTGAAGATTGAACTTCTTTATTACTCCCGCGTAGTAGTAGAGTTCTGCAACTCCGATAACGTTAAGGACCGACGTATCCTTTATATTTATAATGAACTCGTTGCTGACGGAGGGCAAAATATTTCTTATAACCTGCGGAATTACGACGTGGAACATAGTCTGAATGTGCGTCATACCGATAGCTTGCGCACCCTCGAACTGACCCTTGTCAATAGATATTATACCGCCCCTTACGATCTCCGACATATACGCACCGGTATTTATGGACACTATGATTATTCCCGACGGAATAAGCGGCAGAGTGTTTCCTCCGCTTGCATAAGCGTAGCCCCAATAGATGACCATTGCCTGTACCATCATAGGAGTGCCTCGGAATATTTCTATATAGACAGAACAAAGGGCATTTGCAATTTTATGAATCCAATAAAGAACGGGATTCTTGGAAAACGGCGTTGTGCGCAGTATTCCTATAAGCAAACCTATCACAAGACCTGCAATAGTACCCACAAGGGCAATCAGCATTGTGTTGCCGACGCCCTTTAAGAGTAAGTCCCAGTTATTTGCTATTATTTTTCCTACATCAGCGAAAAATGACATTTCAAAATTCCTTAACTAAAATTATTTCTTGTAGATTACGACAAGATTTGAGGTGTAGTATATATCCGTAAAGTCGATTTCCTTTGCTCTGTCGGCTGTCGGCGACATACCTGCTACTATTGCGTCATAAGTACCTGCGTCAACGCCGGCAATAAGGCTTTCCCACTTTACTGCGTAAATTTCGAGTTTAAGACCGAGCGCGTTTGCAACATATTTTGCAATCTGAACGTCATAGCCGTTTGCGTAAAGATCTTCCGAGCCCTCGCTGTATATCGGCACTGCGCCGTTGGAGTCATCTTTTTGCGTCCAGTTATAAGGATCGTAAGCACACTCCATAGCAACCTTCAAAGTGCCCGTGGTGGAGGCAGGAGCAGAATTGGAAACTGCAAATTCGGTAATCGTTTCACCTGCGTTTGCTCTTACTATCTGGTCCATAAGGGTATTTCTCTGATCGGTGCTTATCGTTGCCAAAACCGTGTTTATCTGTGCAACGAGTGCGGAGCCTTTCTTGCAGCCTATCGCAATGGCAACATCGGCATCGGTTGCGGTAAAGCCGGTATCGTTATTTTTGAGGTGAATATAGTCAAGTGTTTTGTCCTTGTAGCAAACCGAGAGGGCAGTAGGCTCCTCGGCGATATATCCGTCAATAGCGCCGGATCTCAATGCAACGAGCATATCGTCAAATTCATTGTAAAGTTCACCCTTTACATTTGCTATCTGGTTTCTTGCTTCCTCGTGGAAAGTTCCGCTCTGCGCAGATATCTTTGTCCCGGCAAGATCGGCAAGCGACTTTGCACCGCTTATGTCCGTTTTTGTGTTGTTTCCGCAGGACGCAAATGCCAGCGTCATACCGAATACCATTGTGAGTGCGAGAATGATACTTAAAATTCTTCTCATTGTTTTTTCTCCTTTGAAAAAATTATTTTTATCAAGGAAGACGTTACTTACAATCACGGAAAAAGAAAAGCCGTGACGGTAAATAACCACCACGACTGACGAAAACGTAAATCAGTGATAGCTCTCCACCTAAGTGACAGTACGCAGGATATTATCCGGCATCCCGGCGCATACGCTTTTGCCAAAACGCATAAACCTCGGCGATAAACCCTTTCACACGAAGGTGGCAACCTTTAACCGTGCTACTCTTGAGTACCGCGCCTCTATCTTCTTGATGTGCTTATGGTAGCACACAAAAAAACCTTTGTCAATACCTTTTTCGAAAAAAATCAGAAAAATTTTTTCCATCGGAAAGCAGACATCCGATTTTTACGCCAAAAGTTCATGCTGCAATTATATAATGGAAGGAAAAGCCGAACAGACTTTACAAAACATATATATCCATAACAATTTATTTCTATAATATAAAATATGCACATATGCTCATTTTTAAGTTAAAACAATGCAAAAGTCGATAAAGCTTTGTAGTATAAGGAAACTCGCTCAAAAATAAAACAGCCTCCGAAAACGAAAGCTGCTTTCATTTTAATATATGAGCAAATATTTATATCATTTTTTCGTCATATACCGCGCGGCAACCGCCAATGAATTTCGGACGGGTGCGTGCGCATATTATCGGCGCCTCGCCTATCTTTTTAACCGAAAGCCGCATGGGCACGGCAACCTTTTTTAAGTGCATCCCTATAAGTGTTCCGCCTATGTCTATTCCGGCGTCGGCTTTTATTTCTTCAACAACGACGGGATTTTTGAAATTTGCGTATGCAACCGTCGCTAAAGAGCCGCCCGCTTTCTTTTGCGGCACGACGTTTACTATATCCGAAAAAGGAACGGCATCGCGTTCGGTAACTATCGCCCTGTTAAGATGCTCACAGCATTGAACCGCAAGATATATCCCCATCGGGTATAAAACGGAGGTTATTCCGTCGAAAATCTCCTTTGCCGTATCGGGATCGGAGTTTGTACCTATTTTAGAGCCGACCACCTCGCTCGTCGAGCAACCGACGACAAGAATATCGCCTTTTTTAAGTCCTGCCACCTCGCAAAGCTCTTTTACTGCCGTGGCACTTTGAGTTTTTATATCCATCAAAATCACTTCCTTATACGGTATTGTATCACGGAGCGCAAAAAAAGTCAATATTTTTGTGCTTGTTCAAGATTTGTTCATAAAGTGAGTGTATAATATATATGTCTGCGCATATCGTACCGCTATGGCTCCACGGATCCCGTTCCCGATGCTATCAC
>CAMGRB010000199.1 GCA_946061315.1 uncultured Clostridia bacterium
GACTCATATTTCGATGCCTATATGATATTCGATGCCGACAATGTTTTAGACAATCACTACATAGAGGAAATGAACAAAACTTTATCGGACGGATACGAGGTATCAACCAGCTACAGAAACTCCAAAAACTACGGCGATAACTGGATAAGCGCAGGCTACGGTCTTTGGTTTTTGAGAGAGTCCAAGTACTTAAACTACGCAAGAAGGCTTCTCAACACAAGCTGTGCCGTTTCGGGAACGGGCTTTATGTTCTCCTCCGCGGTAATAAGAGAGGCGGGCGGCTGGAAGTTCTTCCTTCTTACCGAGGATATAGAGTTTACTATCTACAACGTACTCAAAGGCAGAAAAATAGGGTACTGTAAGGACGCGCATTTGTACGATGAACAGCCTACAAGCTTCGTTCAGTCGTGGCATCAGCGTATGCGTTGGGCAAAGGGATATATACAGGTCTGGGCAAAATACGGTCTTGGACTTCTCAAAAATATATTCTCCCCCAAGTTCACCTCCTGCTACGATATGACAATGACCATTCTTCCCGCACTTGTAATAAGCGTGGCTATGGTGTTGAATACCACGATAGGCGTGCTTTGCGGACTTATATTGCAGTTAGAGGTTGTCCCCGTTTTGTTAAGCTTTTTGCAAGGAATTGCGGCATCGTACGTAACGCTTTTCATAATCGGAGCGATAACCGTTATTACCGAGTGGAAGCATATCCATTGTAAAGCGATAAAGAAGATTTTATATACCTTCACCTTCCCGATATTTATGCTCACCTACGTTCCGATAACGATGGTTGCATTAGTAAAGAAGGTAGAGTGGAAGCCCGTTAAGCACACGAGGGCAAGAACGCTTGACGATATAAAACAGGACAAAAAAGAGGAAAAGGAAGCAGAAACTCCCGTAGCATAAAAAATAATCGCACTTTTTGCCGATAAGGCGGCAAAAGGTGCGATTTTTGTTGACATTTTATAAGATTTGCTTTATAATTTATTTTGCAAGTTAAAAGGGGGTAGCGGTTTTATGAAAAAGCTTTCAATTATTATTTGCCTTTATAATACCGAAAAAGAATATTTTGATAAGTGCCTCTCGTCGATTTTTTCATCGACCATAGAAAACTTCGAGGTGCTGATAATAGACGACGGCTCGGATATAGACTATTCCGATATAATTTCCGAATACGACGTAAGATACGTAAAAACGGAGAACAGAGGAGTTGCCGCCGCACGCCTTTACGGCATACTCATCTCCGACGGTGAGTACGTCTGCTTTGTTGACAGTGACGATACCGTGTCCTTCAACTACCATATGCCCATGGTAAAAAAAGCGCAGGAGTCGGGCGCGGATATAGTAATAAACGATTGGGCGTTCCATACGGAGAGGGCAAGATATTTCTGCAAAAGAGATACCACAATATCCGATACCTTTACCTATGAGGGCGATGAAATTTTAAGGCAGTACGTAAAAAACGAGGGCAGAGAGCACTCGTATTTCACCCTCTGGAACAAGGTTTTCAAAAGAGAACTGCTCTTAAAAGTAAAAGAGCAAATAGACAAGCTTGACTTGCCCGAGAGAAGAATAGATTTTGCCGAGGACACCCTTATAAACTTTTTTGCCTATGCAAACGCAAAAAAGATAACGAATATGCACTCGGGATACTATTTTTACAGGATCCACACCTCGCAGTCCGTCAACGTAACGAGCAAGGAAAAACTGAAAAATCAAATTTACGCAATGTCCTACGTTCTTTGCGCAATGTCCGAAAACGTCGGAGGTAACCGCTACGCCGACGAGATAAAAGAGCATATAAAAAAGTGGGGCGCGCTTATGTCAAGGACGCACTACTCGTACGCTCTTAACAAAAAATATACCGACCTCTACCCGTATATTATGGAGCGTTACGGCGTTGCCAAGCTTGAAAAATCCACAATGAAGGATGGGAAGGCTTACTCCGATAACGAGGTTTTGCCCTCAAACTTCACCGATATAGATAACTCTTTAAGAGAAGCGTATTTTACTAAATGGTCCTTTACCGCCGACTACGACAGGAGCGATAAATACGTTTCATCAACCATCGACTATATAAACAACAACACGGGCAAAACCGTCACCTACTCAAAAACCGCCGCCTTCAAAATCCCGCGAGGAATAAGATCCTTCAAAAATAAATTCCTTCATAATTATTATATCTATACCCTCGGTATGCTCCTTTTCAAAAAAGGCTCCAAAACCCGCGAATTTCTTAAAAAGAAAATATAACAAAAGGCTTACACAAACGAATTGTGTAAGCCGATTTTGTTTATGGAAATAAGTTTGAAAAATTACTTTTTCATCGCTTCCTCGACGGCAACGGCAACTGCAACGGTTGCGCCGACCATCGGGTTGTTACCCATACCGATAAGTCCCATCATCTCAACGTGAGCGGGAACGGAGGACGAGCCTGCGAACTGTGCGTCGGAGTGCATACGTCCCATGGTGTCGGTCATACCGTAGCTGGAAGGACCTGCCGCCATGTTATCCGGGTGAAGCGTACGTCCCGTTCCGCCGCCTGATGCAACGGAGAAGTACTTAACGCCGTTTTCAACGCACCATTTCTTGTAGGTACCTGCAACGGGGTGCTGGAATCTTGTCGGGTTAGTCGAGTTACCGGTTATGGAAACTCCGACGTTTTCGAGCTTCATTATAGCAACTCCCTCGGGTACGTTATCGGCACCGTAGCATTTTACTTTTGCACGGGGGCCGTTTGAATAGGGAACTTCCTTTACAACCTTAACCTGCTCGGTGTAAGGATCGAACTCGGTTTCAACGTAGGTGAAGCCGTTTATTCTCGAAATGATAAATGCGGCGTCCTTGCCAAGACCGTTAAGAATAACTCTTAGGGGCTTTACTCTTACCTTGTTTGCGTTGAGTGCTATTTTGATAGCGCCCTCTGCTGCGGCAAAAGACTCGTGACCTGCGAGGAAGCAGAAGCACTCGGTTTCCTCTGAAAGAAGCATGGGTGTCTGCGAATATGTAATATGTATCCAATATTTCAAACATTTCGGAAAAAATTGA
>CAMGRB010000200.1 GCA_946061315.1 uncultured Clostridia bacterium
ACCTTGAGGATTATAACGTAAGCACCGCGGAGGTCCTTATGCCCGCGTCCGATATAAGCGAGCAGATTTCCCTTGCAGGTAAGGAAGCGAGTGGAACGGGCTGTATGAAATTTATGATAAACGGCGCGCTTACCATAGGTACTCTTGACGGTGCAAACGTCGAGATGAGAGAAGAAGTAGGCGACGATAATATCTTCATTTTCGGCCTTAACGCAAAAGAGGTTGACGATCTTTGGGAAAGAGGCTACAGATCCATCGAGTACTATATCAACAGTCCTCGCATCAAAAAGGCAGTTGACAGACTTAACAAGGGCTTCAACGGCGTTTCGTTCTCAAATATCGCAAATTACCTGATAGGCGGCTACGGAATATCCGACCCTTATATGTGCCTTGCCGACTTTGATTCTTACTATACCAAGTCCGAGGAGATAATAAGGGCATATAACGACGAGGAGCGTTGGAACAGAATGTCGCTTATCAACATAGCCAAAGCAGGCTTCTTTGCCGCAGACAGAAGTATCAAGGAGTATGCCGACAATATATGGCATTTGAAAAGTGTTAAGGAATGAGGCTTTTTGAGGAAAAATACGAAACGGGGGAAAAGCCGACTTTACTTGGCGCATTCGAGTGCGGTAAAAGGGTAGATTTCGTGCTTAAAATCCCCCGTGAAAACGGTACCGTTTCGGTAAAAATGTGTATAAGAGCCGACGGCCTTTGGCGTGACTTTTCTAAAATTGTTCCTCTTTTGTGGACTTCGCTTGACGGCTCTTACGACGTTTACCGTTTCACTCTTGATACGTCGGAGCTTGGGGTAGGCTTGTATTATTATAAATATGAAGTTACCTCATTTAACGGTAAGGAGTATTATGCAAGCAGAGGTCACGGCGGAGAGCTTAAACGCATCGACTGTGACGACGGACTTATTCAGCTTATAGTCTTTGAGGGTACGGATAATACTCCCGAGTGGCTATATGGCGGAATTATATATCATATTTTCGTTGACCGTTTCAGAAAAAGCGGTAAATGTACCCAGAAGGAGTATGCCGTAATGAACGACGATTGGGCAGGGGGCATACCGCAGTTTGCAGACAAGCCGGGCGGGTACGTTGAGAACAATATGTTCTTCGGCGGTGATCTTTACGGAGTTATAGAAAAGCTCGATTATATAAAGTCCCTCGGCGTAAACTGCATCTATTTAAGCCCTATATTTGAGGCGTATTCAAACCACAAATACGATACCGCCGACTATATGAGCATAGACAGTATGTTCGGCGGCGAGGCGGCTTTTTCAAAGCTTATAAAAGAAGCGAAAAAAAGGGGAATAAGAATAATTCTCGACGGAGTTTTCAATCATACCGGCTCTGACAGTATTTATTTCAATAAAAACGGCAGATATAAGGAGCTCGGCGCATATCAGTCCGAAAAATCAAAATATTTTGAGTGGTATAATTTCCGTTCTTATCCCGACGACTATGAGTGCTGGTGGAACGTAAAAATACTTCCGAGAGTAAACAGCGATAAAGAGTCTTACCGCAAATTTATACTCGGCGACGGCGGAGTTATTGAAAAATGGGCAAAAAAGGGCGTTGCAGGCTTCCGCCTCGACGTTGCGGACGAGTTAAGCGACAGCTTTCTTTCCGAGCTCAATTCAAAACTCAAGAGCATTTGCCCCGACGGAATGGTTTACGGCGAGGTCTGGGAGGACGCTTCAAACAAGATAGCGTACGATAAACGAAAGAAGTATTTCCTCGGCGGTGAGCTTGATTCCGTAATGAACTACCCCGTAAGAGAAGCGCTTATAAAGTTCATAAAGTACGGAGATACCTCGGTTGCCGACGTTTGCGAAACGCTTTATTCCCATTATCCGAAAAGTGCGTCGGATCTTTTGATGAACGTGCTCGGAACTCACGATACCGAGAGAATACTCACAGTTCTCGGAACTGACGGCTCCGACGGTTACACCAACAAAGAACTCTCCGTTAAGAAAATGACGGAAGAGGAGGTAAAAGAAGCGACCGCACTCCTTAAAATCGCCTACACGTTAATTGCCACCTTACCCGGTGTTCCGTGTATTTACTACGGTGATGAAGCGGGAATGCAGGGCTACCGTGACCCGTTTAACCGTATGCCTTATCCGTGGGGAAAAGAGAATACGGAGCTTATAAATTTCTATAGGACTATAGGAGAATTAAGGCGCGCGGAAAAACTGTACCGCAAAGGGCTTTTCAAGGTGATTTTTTGTAGTTCGGACGTATTTGCATTTGCACGGTATGATGAAAAATCTTTCGTGCTTACGGTTGCCAACAGGAGCGACCGAAAATATACGGTAAAGTCCGATTGTACACTTAAAAATGTCCTCTCAAACAAAAAAATCAACTCGATTTTACCAAGGAGCGCATATATCTTAAAGTCCGATAAGCCGATAGACCGCGCAAATATTGAATTTCTGTAAAAATAAAACCGTTTTGCTTATGCAAGGCGGTTTTTTCTTGCAAATATTTACGGTAAATATATTGACTTTCTCTCTTTCAAGTGCTACAATGTAGTAAAAGTATGAAAAGTTATACAAGGAGGAAAAGTATGAAAACGCCTGAAGAAAGATTTGTGTCTACCGTAAACGTAGGAGAAAAGGGGCAAATAGTAATACCCAAGCAGGTAAGAGATATGTTCGGCATATGCCCGGGCGATACGCTCCTTTTGCTTGCAGACAAGAAAGACGGAATAGCAATAGTAAACAACGAGAGATATCTTGATTTTGCAAACGCAATATTCGAGGCTCAAAAAAGAAAGACGGGTGAAGATACCGATGACGGCGATAAAAACTGAAAAACTCACCAAGGTTTACGGCGGCAAAACCGTTGTTGACGGACTTGATTTTCAGGTAAACGAGGGAGAACTTGTTTCCTTGCTCGGCGTAAACGGCGCGGGCAAGACCACCACCATAAAAATGCTCTCGTGCTTAAGAGAAAAATGCGTCCGGAGGAGGAACATAAAGATAATAGTCCATGGAATACTC
>CAMGRB010000201.1 GCA_946061315.1 uncultured Clostridia bacterium
TGAAAGAAAAACGATCACCAAAAAAGGGACGAAAGGCCGATGATAACTGCGGCAAGTCCTATAACTATCGCTCCTCTGCCCATATTTATATCGGACTGACCGAGGTACTGTGCGAGCAAAGAACCCGCAAGTGCAACCAGACCGTTTGAGATCATAAGGCCGATAATTACGTTGGTGTTTGTGTTTATGCCTTGCGCACGGCTCATATTCATATTGCAACCGGTAGCGCGCAACGAGCAGCCTCTCTCCGTACCGAAGAACCAATAAAGTATTGCGATTACAACGGCGCAGAATGCGACAAGAGTGAGAATTGACCTTGTTCTTTCAAGTTGCGTGACGGTAAGAAAATAATTTCTTGCGGGCAACGCTACGTTCGCTCTGCCCATTATTTTGAGGTTTACCGACCAAAGAATAAGCTGGGTAAGTATTCCCGAAAGAATCGGGGGTATTCCCATAAAGGTGTGAAAAAGCCCGGTAAGAAGCCCCGCCAGAGCACCGGCAATCAAAGCGCAAAGCATGGCAACCCATACGTTGCACCCAGACGTTACCATAACCGCACAAACTGCGGCACCCGTCGTCATCGAGCCGTCCACCGTAAGATCGGCAATATCGAGTATCTTGTAAGTTACGTACACGCCGATTGCCATGATGCCCCAGATCATTCCCTGGGCGATAGCTCCCGGCAGAGCGTTTAATAAACCCATATCAGTTTCCTATTGCAACATATCCCTCGGGAATGGTTATTCCGAGTTCGTTTGCTATCTCCGCATTGTATTTCTTTGTAAACGTATCAACGTACTGAACGGGCATTTCGGAAATGTTCTTTGCGCCCGTGAGTATGTCGGCAGCCATAAGACCGGTCTTGTAGCCGAGGTCATAGTAGCTTATGGAGAGCGTAGCTACTCCACAGCCTGCACATATTCCTTCTTCTCCTGCTATTACGGGAGTTTTCGTACGTATTACGACGCTTCCTATCGTATTTGCGCAAGTAGCGGCAGTGTTATCGGTAGGAACGTATATTACGTCGCTCTCGTTTGCTGCTCTCTCCGTAACCGCACTTACGTCGTTGGTATCCGAGAACGGATATCTCGTGCAGGTAACACCCTTTGTTGCAAGATATTCCTCAATAACTTTTACTTGATACTCCGAATTTGCTTCGGCAGAGCAGTAAAGAAGTCCTACCTTCTTTGCATCGGGGAAAAGTGAGAGTATCATATCTGCCTGCTCTGTAAGAGGAGCAAGGTCGGAAGTTCCCGAAACGTTTCCGCCGACCGTTCCGTTAAAGTTCTTTATGCCGAGAGCAACTCCGTATTCGGTAATCGACGTACCGAGAATCGGTATATCGGTCGTTGCGTTTGCAACTGCCTGAAGCGCCGAGGTTGCGTTTGCCATTATAAGATCAACGTTCTTTGATACGAAGTTTGATGCTATCGTAGCGCAGGTATTAGGGTCGCCTGCGGCATTCTGATAATCAAACGAAACGTTGTCAGCCCCGAGCTTGTCGATAAGAGCCTGTTTGAAGCCCTCGGTTGCCGCGTCAAGTGCAACGTGAGGTGCGAGCTGAAGTATTCCTACGGTGTACTTTTTTCCTCCTCCGCAGGACGCAAACGACAGACAAAGCGTTAAAATGAGTGCCGCTGCCAATACTACTGATAAGATTTTTTTCATTTCTTCTTTCCTCCTGAAAATTCCTGAAATTTATTTGCACCGCACAAAACGGATGAAATAACAAACAAAAACCCCGCACCTCAAAAAGAGGTGCAGGGACGAGTTTACCGTGTTACCACTCTGCTTTACCTTGACCTTACAATCAAAGCCTTATCGGGCAAGCATGCCCTGCAATGTAACGGTTGCACCCGTTGCGCCTACTTAAGTTCAACGCAAAGCTAACAAAACGTATTTCACGAACCTACTTCCTGTCGCCTTGCACCAAACGGCGACTCTCTTTAAGCTTTCGGAGCGTTACTCTTTTTTGCTCAAACGCCTTTATAATTTTTATAATATGTTGCTATTTTATCACCGCAAAACGCTTTTGTCAAGCCTTTTTTTCAAAATGGAAGCATTTTATTGCCAAAAAGGTATTTACCACTCAAAAAGCAGACACTCCGTCGGCTTTTTAAGAGTTTAATATCTCGCTTATCGCCTCGGATATACCGTTTACCGTGTCGGAGGCGACCATACTCACATAGTTTGCCCTTTTTTGTGCTATTTCTCCCGCTTTTCCGTTTATATACGCTCCCGCGGCTACGCAAAGGAGCATATCGTCCGAGCAAGCGTTTGCCGAGCATATGCCCGCAAGTATCCCCGATAGTACGTCACCGCTTCCCGCAGTTGCCATTCCGGAACACCCTGTGTCTGAAAATATCACTCTTTCACCGTCCGTTATTATCGTTGTAGGACCTTTTAAGAGCAGTATTACGGAGTTCTCTTTTGCATATTTCATGGACACTTCAACGGGGTTTTTCTCTATTTCCTCTATCAGAAGTCCCGTAAGACGAGAAAACTCCCCAAGGTGTGGTGTTAATATTACACGGCACCTTGTGTTTCTGACAAGCGACGTATCTGTTTTTGCAAGGGTATTCAGTCCGTCGGCGTCTATTATTACGGGAATTTCATAATTTTTAAGGACGTACTCGATTATTTTAAGGTTGTCGCCGCGCTCTCCCATTCCCATACCGATAGCGGCCGCTTTTGAGTTTTTCAGGGCACCCTGTATCTGTTTTTCGGAAAAACGTATCGGCACTTAGCTCAGTTGGTTAGAGCAACGGTCTGTTAAACCGTAGGTCCAAGGTTCAAATCCTTGAGTGTGCGCCAGGAAGTCGTAGGACGTATAAGACTAAAAGCCTACAGGAGCTGAATCTGTGCTTACTCCTTTAATAACAAGCACTTTACATATATCGCAGAGTAGAGAAACGGTATCTCGCTTGGCTCATAACCAAGAAATAGTTGGTTCGACTCCAACCTTTGCAACCAATGGAAAGATGCGTGAGCTGGTTTAAACGAGC
>CAMGRB010000202.1 GCA_946061315.1 uncultured Clostridia bacterium
GTCCCTCGTAGACCTTGCCCTCCTCGGCTCCGGACCAGAAAAGCTCTTCCTTTTCCTTTTTCTGCTCCTTGATGACGGCTCTTATGGAACCTATCGCTCTCTTGCGGTCCTCTTTTATCTCGACGATTTTAAGCTGTACGGTCTGTCCTGCAAATTTTGAAAGGTCCTCGTTCTTGGACGTGCCCGTCATTGAAGCGGGGATAAATACCTTTACCGAGTCAACGAGAACGACAAGACCGCCCTTGGTTACCTCGCTGACCTTACCGTCAACGGTTTCACCGGACTTTGAATACTCGACTATCTTGTTCCAGTTCTTGACCCCGTCAACCTTTTTCTTGGAAAGGATTGCTATACCGTCTTTGTCGCTTACGCTCATAACCGACGCGTCAACTTCATCGCCGACCTTAAACAGCTCTGAAAGTTTTACGTCATTATCTTCGGTTATCTGATCTCTCGTGATAACGCCCGTCACCTTCGTGCCGAGGTCAAGACGAATTTCGTTTTCAGAAATCGACATAACCGTTCCCGTAACCGTTGCTCCCGTATATATTTTTCCCTTTCCGCCGCTTTCCTCCAAAGATTTGGCGAAAAGCTCTGCAAAGTTTTCTTCCATGATTTCGCTCATAGTATTTTTTACCTCCTGTATTAAACCGTCGGGCGTTGAAGCCCCGGCAGTTATTCCTATATTTTTTGCGCCACCTATCATATCGGGCGATATATCCTTGCTTGTCTGCACCCAATACGTCCTCGGACAGCATTTTTCGCACACCTGAAAAAGCTTTGCCGTATTGGAGCTTTCCTTGCCGCCTATGACTATCATAACGTCGGACTCTTTGCAAATCTCCTCGGCTTCCGTCTGTCTTTTCTCGGTAACACTACATATTGTATCAAAAATTTTTGCGTTTGTACAGTATTTTTTAATAATTTCTTGACATTTTTTCCACTCTGACAATTTTTGGGTGGTCTGTGCGGCAATATTTATCTCTTTTTCACCGTTTTTCGCGCTTTTCAGGTACTTTTCAAGCTCCGCCGCCGAGGAAAAGACCTCGGTTTCGCCGTTTACGTAGCTCACTATCGAGCGCACCTCCGGGTGATTTTTTTGTCCGATTAGGATAAAGGCCTTTCCCTCGCCCGAGTTTTCACACGCAATTTTATGTATTTTCTTAACGTACGGGCAAGTGCAGTCGACAACTGTGAAATGCGGGCAGAGCGCCTCGTACTCCTCAAGCTTTTTTTGCGTTTTCTTTTCAATTCCGTGCGTCCTCGTAACGACCGTTACCCCGAGCTTGTTTTTGGAGCTTTCCAAAACTGCGTCTATATTTGACGAATCGAGGGTTATTACGCCGTTTTCTTTCAGATAATCGTTGTAGTTTTCGTTGTGGATAAGCTTGCCGAGAGTACAAATGATCTCGCCGTCTTTTCTCTCTTTTATGAGTTTTTCGACGGTGTCTGCGGCTCTTTTTACGCCGAAGCAAAAGCCTGCGTTCTGACTTACGGTTATCATTTTAAGTCCGCCCCTTCTCCGAGAGAGCATATTTTGTCAAACACGTACTAGGATATTTTTTTGTATTTTTCCCTCGGCGGAAGGTCAAAATCAATCTCCGAGGGCTTTATATAATCGCCGACTATAAGTCTTGTTTTCTTAAAAATGCCCGTTTTGTTCTTTTTCGTTTTGATGTACACGGGCAAAACACCGACGCCCGTGCGCGCCGCTATCATGCCGACGCCGTTTTTCACCTCGGTCGTCCTCGGGTCTACCCCCGGGCAACGCGTCCCTTGCGGGAAAATACCGACACATCCCCCGTCTTTTAGTATCTCAACGGTCTTTTTTATCGCCGCAACGTCACCTTTTTTCCTGTCCACCGGGAACGTGCCTATCGACCTTAAAAACTGTGCGAGTATCGGCACCTTGAAGGCCTCTTTTTTCGCCATGTACGAAATCTGGTTTTTCATCGTAACCGAAATTATGATGGGGTCGGCGGCACCCGTGTGGTTGGCGCAGAGTATAAAAGGCTCACCCGTTATCTCTTTTTCGGGGTTTTTAACCTTTACCCTGAATATAAATCTCAAAAATCCGCCGAATACTTTTTTGAAAAATCTATATACCTTGTTCATTTCCCGACCTTCGATTTTATTATATTGAGCGCCGCCTCGAGCGTGTCCTCGGGCTCAAAGTCGGAGTTGTCGAGGAATATTGCGTCGGGTGCGGGAATTGCGGGGGCTATTTTTCTCGTACTGTCGTTTGTGTCACGCTTCGTTATGTCGGAGAGCACCTGCTCGTACGTACACTCCTCGCCCTTTTCTTTAAGCTCCTCGTATCTTCTCTTTGCTCTCGCCTCGGCGGAAGCAAGCAGAAAAATCTTTACGTCGGCGTCGGGTAAAATAACCGTTCCTATATCTCTGCCGTCCATTATGACGTCGTTTTCCCTCGCTATTTTCCTCTGCGTTTCAAGCAGAAAAGCGCGCACCTCGGGTATTGCTGACACGGCGGAGGCATACATTGCTATCTCGCCCGTGCGGATAAGAGAGGAAACGTCCTCGCCGTTTAAGATGACCCTTTGCTCTCCGTCGATAAAAGTTATCGTCAGATTTACGTTTTTTAGCATCGGAATTATTTTCTTTGTGTCGTCCTTGTCAACGCCGTGGCGCATAACGTAAAGTCCTATCGAGCGATAAAGTGCGCCCGTGTCTACGTAAACTATCGAGAGGCGTTTTGCAATGTTTTTCGCAAGCGTGCTCTTTCCCGCTCCGCTCGGCCCGTCAAGTGCTATTTTCATAACGTTTCTCCTTTATAATTTTGCTTTTCTCGGCGGGAGCAAGCCCCCGCCCTACTTCTCATTCTTAATTATTCATTTCTTATGAACGGGCGATTCGTGAATCGCCCCTACAAAACACAATTTTTCATTATTCGTTTCTTTTCTCGGGTCGTCGGGGACTGTACAGTGTAGTATGATAGTATACAGGTAGTGCAAGATGATTGTATACAGTTT
>CAMGRB010000203.1 GCA_946061315.1 uncultured Clostridia bacterium
AAGAACATAACAAAGTATGCCTGCTATCAATTCGGAATAAATCAATAGTGAGAAATGTGTCTTTTTTCCAAAGTTTTTCATATTTATAACCTCCTTTGCCGTTATTTGCTTTTTACTTTATTAACAGGTCTGTATTCGGACGAGCCGAATTATTGATTTTTGTAAACACAAAATCGTCTACACGTTATTATTAATATAATTCCGCCGTACTGAACGTCGATAACGTTATTGTTATTTGCTTGTTAAAACTTGTTACCGACGCCGAAATGCTTATCGTAGGATAATCAAACCTGTTGGCAAGCCCCGATACCGTAACGTAGAGCTCTCCGTCTGAAAGATAAACCTCTTCCACCTTAGCCCCAGCAGGCTCGACAGCGGTGATATTTTCAAGTGTGACGTTCTCGGTTATAAACTCGCCGTACGGCAAAGACAATCTGCTTTTAAGAGTGTTGGTTGTATACATACCGCCCATACAGGTAAGCTTGGGTTTGCGTAAGATTACGTAGCCGTAAGAATTTTTGCCGTCTTTCGTAGCGCCGCCTTTGACCGTAACCTTACAGTACACGCTGTCACCCTCAAAGTCGTTTGCCTTACCGTCGAGGTATACGACCAAAGAGAACTCGTCCTTATACTCCACACTCGTAACCGTCTTTCCCGCAAGCTCGTCGCCCAAAATAATGTCAGAAGCGGTTATGGTATCTTTGAAACGTGCAGCCTCGTCGTCGTTCAAGGAAGATTGCCCTTCAATAAACAAAGGCTGTTGCCCGTCGATATAGATATAACCTGAAGCCTCTATATTGTTGGCTTCTTGGTTTTTCCCTAAGTCGCAGGCAGTAAGAACACAGACGCCCAATACGCAGACAGTTGCTGTTAAAACCGTAACAATCCTTTTTATTAGTTTCATACGTTAATCTCCTTATTATTTTTTTGTTTAACACTCTTCAATTTGCGAAATATCAACGACTTCTGCTTGTCGTTTGTCTCTATAATCTAATTGAGAGTGGGTACGGCGGTCTTTTCGGCAAGGTAGAATACGGGGAAAGCACGCGGTCCAACAGGTTTCGTAACAAGATAATATACTTAATCGCCGACATTGAATTTTGGTTCGCTGGGCGTTTCGGGGTCGCCGCAACCGCCGGCTTTGTTTCAAGTGTTCCGAAAACGCCCCAAACGCAAACGCCGACGAGCAGGATCACGATTGCCGCAAGCACCATCCACACGCCGGGATTTGTCACCTTTATGTAATCGTTCAACTGTTCAGGAAGGACATTCTGTCCATACTCTTTTTACGAAAAACCTGCTTGTTCATGCCTTGTATCCCTCTTCATTCAATATTATTTTATCCTAACTCCATTATCGACTCTTGATATCCAACACCTTTTCCAACGACGCTTTTGTGAACGGTTCTTCTATGATCCCGGTGACCTCGTCAGGGGTGAGAAAGGGAAAATCGTTGCGCTCTCCGTTCGGCACAATCAAATAGGACAATACTCCCGGATGCTCCTGTCTGGCAAATCGGATCAACTCAACACCGCCCATTCTTTTCATATTCACATCCGCAAATAGCATGTCAATGTTATGATTAAACAAATATTTGCCTGCCATTAGTGAATCTGTCTCGCAAATAATGTTGGCATCCGATAATATACTTGATAATCCGTTGCACAATCTCTCCAGTAATCCATAGTTGTTGCTGACTTCAAGTATGGTCATTTTATCTCGTATAATATTGTTTAGATTTAGTCGGACGAATCCGAGCTACAATATTATCCCTTTTATCGTTTATCATAAAAAAGTTTTTTTTCTCTTTTTTAAGATATAATGGACATAGTTCTGTGGTTTGGTTCAGTTTCATTTAAATAATTTCCTATCAATCATATTATCATTGCTCCTTCGCAATAAATATTGTCCATTTTTCTATCTGAACACTCTTATTTTCAAGTTCACCCATAATATTTTTGAACTGTTCTGTTCCAAAAAGTGCCATCATAAAACATATCTTTCCATCTAATTCGATTTTTTATTAATTTTACAGCGAGGAGTGCAACAAAAGCGCAACATAGAAGGAGAAACGCAAAGAATTTCTACTCAATTTATTTGTTTAGAACTTCCCGTTCTCCCACGACTCTTGTCATCTTTGTCTTGACCAAAAACGCAGAATGAAACATATACTATGTTTTCGGGCGATACCTTTTATCACGAAAAAGGCAAAGCCGTTTATCATTTCGGAAAAAAGTTGAAAAATATGTTACCACGTTCACTCTAAAAAGGCCGGGAAAATGACCATTTTTCAACCTTTTACAAGGTTTTGAGTGCAAAAAAGACCTCGCAGAGCATTACACCCTACAAGGTCGATTTTATAATTTACTTTGCCTATTGTGTTATAAGGCGATTTGCCTTTTTCTACGGTAATTTCCTTTATGACCGTTCCGTCACGACGGATAACCGAAATCTGTGCCTTATCCTTTTCCACCTTGTCAATTCTGAACTGCACATAGTTAATTTCACGCAACTCGCCTTCGGCAAGGGGGATCTTGTGAGAGCCCTTTCTTTTCGTCCTGTGCCCGACAGACCAGAAATAATCAATGATTTTTAATTTCATCGTAATCACCTCAAATTAAGTATAGCACAAATCCAAGAGAAAAGCAATGATGAAATCCCACCTGAAAAGGTGGATTTAATTGAAAAAGACTCAGATTTGTGTCCAATCCTGAGTCTTTTTCTGTGTGCAAATGCCTATTTTGATACAATTTGCGTACATCCCCTTAAAAAGTGCGTACACCTTGTCAAAGATTTGCGTACAGCTAAACTCGTCAAATTCTGGATTTTCGGTCGGTTTATTATATCGCATTGTCATAAATAAATCAAGGCGGAGCCTTGCATATCATCAATTTCAAAGAAATTGCATATCATCAAAACGAAGTTTTGCATATCATCAAGTCGCAGAAAGATACACGCTGATGCGTGATGATATACAGCCCAAA
>CAMGRB010000204.1 GCA_946061315.1 uncultured Clostridia bacterium
TGCACGGCACTCCTTCAGTCGCCTAACGGCGACAGCTCCCTCCGCAGGGAGCCTTTCGACGGAAGCAAGCCGCCCTACCCAATTATTCATTTTTCATTATTCATTATTCATTTTTGTTTATTCTTCTATCTCGTCGGATACGGCTTTATCAAAGAGCTCTTCTATCTCTATGGAGGGGGCTTTATCGATGAGGGATACGACTATTGCGCATATTGCACCTACTACAAAGCCGGGCAAAAGCTCGTATATTCCCGTTCTTTCGGTGAGGGTAAAGAGCCATACAACGTCCGTCACCGCTCCGCCTATAACTCCCGCGACTGCGCCCTTATAGGTAAGGCGTTTCCAGAACAGAGAGAGTATTATAACAGGTCCGAATGCGGCGCCGAAGCCGCCCCATGCGTTTTCAACCATATTCATAATTGCCTGCGCTCCCTTACCGCCGTTTGAAGCGATAAAGTAAGCGACTATCGCGATTACAACAACGACTCCCCTGCCCACCCAGAGCGTTTCCTTCTCCGAGGCGTTTTTACGGATAACGGGCTTGTAAATATCGCTTGTAAACGAGGAAGAAGCCACAAGAAGCTGGGAGTCTGCCGTGGACATAGCGGCGGCTATTATCGCCGAGAGCAAAATGCCCGCTATAAATGCCGGGAACAGATCGCGTACTGCTTTAATAAAGATAAGCTTTTGGTTTCCCTCGGCAAGAAGCTCCGCACCGTACGCCATTCTGCCGAAATATGCAAGGACTATAGCCGCGCCGAGCGTAAGAACTACCCACGAAATTGCAACGGTGGCGGAGGTTTTTATCATTTTGGAGTTTTTGATACCCATAAAGCGAACGAGGATATGCGGCATACCGAAATATCCGAGTCCCCAGGCAAAGCCCGACACTATCTCCTGCCAGCTTGCAGAGAAAATGTTTGAATTGAAAACTGACACAGAGCCGTCAACGTACGGCAGCGCGTTTGAAATTGCCGAGTGGTCAAGGTCCTTTGCGATAACGAGGACTATCGGCACGGCAAGAAGGGCTACGAGCATCATAATGCCCTGGAAAAAGTCCGTCCAACAAACCGCCTTATAGCCGCCGAGGAACGTATAAAGAATTATTATGACGGCAAACAGGAGCATAGCCAGGTCTTCCTTTCCCTCAAAGCCGGGTATAATCGTCGTAAACACCGTAGCACCGGAAACGAAGCCCGACGCCACGTACACGGTGAAAAATATCAGAAATATGACGGCGCTTATTATCTGGAGCACGGGGCTTTTGGTGCAGAAGCGGTTTGAGAGGTACTGCGGAATGGTTATCGAGTCCCCTGCCGCCTTTGAGAAACGGCGCAGACGTGAGGCTACGAATATCCAGTTGAGCGCAGTTCCTATCGCAAGACCGATGCCTATCCAAGCCTGCCCCATTCCGAAGGCGAGAATACTACCGGGAAAGCCCATAAGGAGCCAGCCCGACATATCCGATGCCTGCGCGCTCATCGCGGTGACGAAAGGTCCCATTGACCTGCCGCCGAGGAAGTAGTCCTTTTCCCCGCTTGACTTTGAGCGCAGGAAAAATACCACGCCGATGCCTATGACAACAACAAAATAAAGAATAAATGCAAAAAGTTCCATTTTCTCTCCCTAAAACTGACTTATTTTTACTCAAAAATGAATAAATAATGATTTATTATACTATATCTTCGCAATTTATTCAATACCTTTTTAGTAATTTGTGTAAAAAAGTTTCAAGGCGTAAAATTTGCGTGCAAAATGCCCGAAATAAGTGACGAATCATTGAAAATCACTTGTAATTGTTGCCCCGATATGCTATAATTTTTTCGTAAACTTTTATAACGGAGGCGCTTATGAAAATTGATATTAAAAATCCTTTGAGCACGGGCTGGTATGCCGACCCGGAGGCTCGCTTTTACGAGGGCAAATACTATATTTACGTCACCCATTCGTCTTCTTTTTACAATCAGCCTAATCAAAGTTGTTTTGTTTCCGAGGATCTTACAAATTGGGAGATAGTCGAGAATATAATAGATATGTCCGCTTTTCCTTGGATAAAGGGTGCTGTCTGGGCACCGACGGTGATTGAGAAAAACGGCAAGTACTACTATATTTTCGCTTCCAACGATATTCCGCATATGAGTGAGATAGGCGGGTTGGAAATTGCCGTTTCCGACTCTCCGACAGGACCGTTTAAGGGATATCTCGGAAGGCCCCTGGTAGGTGAGTTTCACAACGGAGCTCAACCGATAGACGCGCATTTGTTCAAGGATGACGACGGAGTTATCTACCTTTTCTACGGCGGTTGGGGGCATTGCAATATAGCGATTATGAACGACGATATGACGGGCTTTGTACCTTTCCCCGACGGAGAGATATTCAAAGAAATAACCCCACCCGACTACGTTGAAGGCCCTTGTATGTTCAAGCGTGACGGAAAATATTACTTTATGTGGTCCGCAGGCGATTGGGGTAAAGGTGATTACCACGTAAACACCGCGGTAGCCTCCCATCCGTACGGTCCGTTTGAAAACTGTCACACAATACTCTCTACCGGAGAGAGTAAATTTGCAAACGGCCCCGGGCACAACGGATATTTATACTTGCCCGAGCTTGATAAGTACCTTATCGTCTATCACAGACACCATAACGAAATTAAGGAATTTAACGCCCGCTTCATTTGCATCGATAAAATGGATTTTGACAGCGACGGCAATATCCTGCCCGTAACAATGACGGAGGAGTGGTCGCTGTAAAAAGCACTACTGCCTCATTATCTCTCTTACAAAATAAAAAGACCACGAGCGGAGAGGCTATATAAGGAAGAAACTATTTTTCAAGGGCGCACTTAATCACCACCGAAGGCGGTGTGTTAATACCCTCCAAAAAGGTAAAAATAAAATCGAGCATAATCTTTTCTGATTGTGCTCGATTTTTATTTAGAGTGAAATATTTTGCTTTGCAAAATGTGAAA
>CAMGRB010000205.1 GCA_946061315.1 uncultured Clostridia bacterium
ACCCTTTACCTTATAGGAATTATTATCACCGTCATAGGAATGTTATTTTTCAATTTCACAAAACACAGATTTATTTTCAATATTTAACGGAAGGTGTCCCAATGGATAATGTCGCATCAACGGATAACTTAATAGAAGTTAAAAACGTATGTATGGATTTCTACATGCAGTCCGAAAAGATAGATAATATGAAAGAGTTTTTCATAAAACTCTTGAAGGGAAAAATCGAAAGGCAGAAAAAGAGAATACTCGACAATATATCGTTTGACGTAAAAAGAGGCGAATCCATAGGTCTTATAGGTCATAACGGCGCGGGCAAGAGCACGCTTCTCAAGCTTATAACAGGAATTATGAAGCCGACCGAGGGTAGTATCAAGGTAAACGGTCTTGTTGCACCGCTTCTCAACCTCGGCGCAGGCTTTGATTTTGAAGCAACCGCAAAGGAAAACATATACTTAAACGGAGCAATTCTCGGCTATTCAAGCAGAGAGCTTGCCAAAAAATACGATGAGATAGTAGAATTTTCCGAACTTCAGGACTTTATGAACGTTCCCTTAAAGAATTTTTCTTCCGGAATGGTGGCAAGGCTCGGCTTTGCAATAGCAATAGACGTAGATCCCGATATATTGCTCGTTGACGAGATTTTGTCCGTCGGAGATGAAAACTTCAGGGCAAAGTGCGCCAAAAAGATAAATGAATTAAGAAATAGCGGAGTAACGTTTGTAATAGTTTCTCACAGCATGGCGCAGGTAAAGAGCCTCTGTCAGAAGGTAGTGTGGATCGAGGACTCGAAAATGATGGCGTACGGAGAAGCAGGAGAGATTTGCGATAAATATCTGGAATATTGTAAGAACATAAAGCATTGATCTTTCCGATTGGTGCTTTTGTTTTGTAAAGGAGGACAAGTATGCAGAGAAACAAGGATATAATTCTCACTTTGAGTGCCATAGGGGATTTTATGCTTAATTTGCTCTCCGTATATATAACCTTCGAGCTTGTTTATAAGAGATTCGGCGGCGACCTTGGCAAAAAATCTCTTTTGATAGTAGCCATAGCCGTGCTCGGCGCGAGTATTATATATTTTATAGCGAACGTGTACTCGTCGGAGAGATATGAAAAATTAAGTTATTCCGTTTTCAGAATAGCCGTTGCGCAAATGTTTATCACTACGGTTATTCTCATCTGTATTGCAATTTTTTCTCCGGAGAAAAGATACTATCTTTGGGCAATATCCGCGTGCGCACTGTCGTTTGCCTTTATATGCATAAAAAAGATAGTCACAATAAAAATGCTTCACTACATAAGAATGAAGAATAAAAATCCGAAGGACGTCTTAATCGTCGGCAACGGCTACGGGGCAGAGGAGTACGCAAAGCAGATAAACGACAACCTTCATTTCGGATATAACATAATAGGGTGCATAAGCGACGTCAAAAAGCCGAGATTCAAAAAGCTCGGCGGATATAAGGATCTTGACGCGGTCATAAAAAAGTACCGTCCGCGTGAGGTCATTCTCGCTTTAAGCGTCAGAGAAGAGCCGAAAACGCAGGAGATAGTTTCCGTATGCGACAAAAACGGAGTGCGCGCTTCAATAATCCCCGCAATGTACAGATATTTCAGGTCGAAATGCCAGGTCGATATGATAGGCAATCTTCCGATAATCAACACGAGGGCAATTCCTCTCGATAACCTCGGAAACGCCGCTATGAAAAGAGCGCTCGATATACTCGTGTCGTTGATTCTTATAATTATCACCCTGCCAATAATGGCGGTAGCGTTTGTCGGGGTGCGCCTCTCGTCCAAGGGTCCCGTCATATTCAAGCAGAAAAGAGTGGGCAAAAACAATAAGGAGTTTACAATGTACAAGTTTCGCTCAATGGTCGTAAACAGCGAGCAGGACACCGCCTGGACGACTAATAACGACCCGAGAAAAACGAAGTTCGGCACTTTTATGAGAAAAACGGGCATTGACGAGTTGCCGCAGCTCTTTAACGTCTTATTCGGGCAAATGTCGATAGTGGGACCCCGTCCCGAGCTTGCAAAATACGTCGAGGAATACAGTAAAACGATACCTCTTTATATGGTAAAACATCAGGTAAAGCCGGGCATTACGGGTCTTGCGCAGATATACGGCTACCGTGGCGACACCTCGATAGAGCGCAGAATAGAGCTTGACATAAAATACATAGAAAACTGGACTCTTTGGTCCGATATAAAAATAATACTTATAACACCGTTCAAAATGTTCAACAGGAACGAAAAATACGTAAAATGAAAATACTTATCGCCGCATCGAATATGGTGCACATAAATAACTTTCATCGCCCTTACGTAGATAGGCTTGTCGAGACGGGGCACGACGTAAAAATAATGGCTTCGGGAGAGGGAGCAGATTTTGATATAGGCTTCAAAAAACGCACTTTTTCCATAAAAAACTTTATTTTATCGTCAAAAATACGCAAAATATTAAAAAAGGAACAATTCGACGTCATTTATCTCAATACAACGCTTGCCGCCTTTTTTGTAAGACTTGCAATGCTCGGTATGAAGAAAAGACCGTACGTTGTAAACACCGTTCACGGCTATCTTTTCGATGGCAATACCAGTTTTATAAAAAGGAAGCTTTATTTAACTTGCGAAAAAGCGGTTAAAAAGGTAACCGACGATATTGTCGTTATGAACGACGAGGATTTTGAAATTGCGACCTCAAACCGCCTTTGCCTCGGGGGAGTGTATAAAATAAACGGAATGGGCGTCGATTTCAGCAGAGAAAAAACCGAGGAAATCAAAGAAAGCGACGGCAAAATAAATCTCGTTTTCGTAGGCGAGATAAGCAAGCGCAAAAATCAGATTTTCCTTGTCCGCGCAATGAAAAAATTGCCCGATTATTTCACCCTGACCCTCGTTGGTGACGGCGCGGAGCGAAAGAA
>CAMGRB010000206.1 GCA_946061315.1 uncultured Clostridia bacterium
GATCACGACAAGATAACAGAGGGACTTTATATTTCAAGAATTGACGGCGATATAGTGACTTACGATATGAGAACGAGAAAGCCGAATATGGGAGATTATATGGATAATCTCACAATGCACTCGGTCGAGCATATGTTTGCAACGTACGTAAGAAACTCCGAAATAGGCGAAAAAATAATATATTTCGGTCCAATGGGGTGCCAGACGGGCTTTTACCTTCTTGTAAGAGATACGGAGCCGCAAAGGGTGCTTGAAATAGTAAAGGATACCCTTGAGAAAATAATAAATCATACGGGTGAAATGTTCGGTCAAAGCCGTACGGAATGCGGAAATTACAGAAATCTGAATCTCGAGGCGGCGCAGCTTGAATGTAAGAGATATCTTGACGTTCTTAATTCCTCGGAGGTTACTTTTAAGTATGAGTAAGCTTGTAGGAATAATAGGCGCTATGGATATCGAGGTTGACGGACTTATTGATGCCATGACCGATAAGGACGAGAGGGTTTACTCGAATATCAGGTTCGTAAAAGGGAAAATATGCGGCAAGGACGCTGTCGTTGCAAAATGCGGTATAGGCAAGGTGTTTGCCGCTATGTGCGCACAGACGATGATACTTGAATATCAACCCGATATAATAATAAATTCTGGCGTTGCTGGCACGCTCACAACGGGTCTTTCCGTTATGGATGCCGCCATTGCCGAAAAGGTAGTTCAACACGATATGGACACAAGCGCCATAGGTGACCCGAAGGGGCTTATATCCGGAATAAACAAAATATATATCGACTGCGATAAAAGAGTAGCAGAGCTTCTTAAAGAGGCCTCGTGCGCGGTCGGGCTTAAAACCGTATCGGGAACGCTTGCATCGGGAGATCAATTCGTTGCCGATAAGGAGAAAAAACAGTTTATTGCATTGTCGTTCGGAGCCATAGACTGTGAAATGGAAGGCGGCGCAATAGGTCAGGTATGTTACGTGAACAACGTACCTTTCGGCGTTGTACGCATTATTTCCGACGGTGACGGAGCAGGTATGGATTACGCCACTTTTACAAAACAGGCGGCGGAAAATTCAATAAAGACAGTCAAAAAATTTTTTGAAATATATAATTAGAAAGAGGTTTATTATGAAAATCGCACTTCAACTTTATTCCGTAAGAGATGATATGGCAAAGGACTTTGAGGGTACTCTTGCCAAGGTGAAAGAAATGGGCTACGAGGGCGGAGAGCTTGCGGGTCTTTACGGCAAAAGCGCAAAAGAGGTAAAAGAACTCTTTGCAAAAATCGGTCTTAACCCTATTTCAGCGCACGTTCCTTATCAGGAATGGAAAGAGGATATGAAAAAAACGCTTGATATCTATAAGGAAATAGGTTGTAAATATGTAGTTATACCTTATCTTCCGGGGGAATACCGTTACGGTGCGCCCAAATATGATGAGGTTGTTGAGGATATAAAAAAGATAGGCAAACTCTGCAAAGAAAACGGAATGACGCTCCTTTATCACAATCACGATTTTGAGTTTGAAAAGAACGAAAAAGGCGAGTATGTTCTTGACGCTCTTTACAACGAGGTTTCCGAGGATATTCTTAAAACCGAACTTGATACCTGCTGGGTAAACGTCGGAGGCGAAAATCCGTCGGATTACGTCCGCAAATACAGTGGCAGAGCGCCGATAGTTCACTTAAAGGACTTTACGGGTGAAAAAAGCAATAATATGTATAAGCTTATAGGCATAGATTCAGAAGAAGAGAACAACCAGAAGAACACTTTTGAATTTCGTCCTTTGGGTATGGGAAAGCAGAATTTCCCGTCCATAATAGAGGCATCAAAGGATGCGGGTGCATCGTGGGTAGTCGTAGAGCAGGACGAACCGTCGCTTAACAAAACTCCTCTTGAATGTGCAAAAATAAGCATAGATTATATGAACAAAATAGGATATTGAATGGGCTGTCGTATTTGGCGACACCGAAAAAGTCGGTTTATCCAAAACAAATGGAGGTGGACGTAAAATCCGCCTCCTACTTTTTTCAAAAACAGTAAATGAGAAAAATATAAGGTTGAAATTCTTGCGAATTTCTTCATTTTATGACTTTTTCTTGCGCCGTTTTCACCCCTCGACGTACAAAGTACGCATACGGGAACCCCAAAAAGTGTGAAGCACTTTTCGAGGACCCCTACCACGGGGTGAAGAACAACGCATCTCGCCTAAATCCGCCTATCCCATTGTAAAATCAGGGCTGTTGCAATTTAATTGCAACAGCCCTGAACTTTAAGGAAATAGGCAAATTTAGCAAAGATGCGTTGGTTTCTTTATATCGTAGGGCGGGGGCTTGCTCCCGCCGTCTTATATATAAATTACCGGTTAGCTCTCAATACCTCGAAAGAGAGTATCGTTGCCGCAGATGCGGCGGAAAGAGCGTTTTGAAAGCTTCTTCCGTAGTCTATTCTTACAATCTCATCGGCACGGGAGAGTATTTTTGAAGAAATGCCTCTTTTTTCACCGCCGACTATAAGCAAAAGAGGCTTTTTCAGGTCTGCGTCGTAAACGCTTACCGAATTTTTTATATCGGCACAGACTATTTTATATCCGCTTTTTTTGAATACGTCTATAAAATCGTCGTCGGCTATAAATATCTCTGAAAGCTCGCTTGCCCCTGCGGACGAGCGGCAAACCACTCCTGCGGCAGAGAGCCAATTACGTGGTGAAAGAACTATACCGTCAGCCCCCGACGCATAAACGGAGCGCAGGGCATAACCGAAGTTATAAGGGTCCTCAATTCCTTCTATCATAACGTAAAAACCGTTCGGTTTTATATGCTCGGAGGTCAGAACGGGAAAATTTCTTTCCTTGCAAAAAGCAATTATGCCTCCGTGAGAATTGCCCGTTGTAAGAGAATCTATAGTTTTCTCATCGGTTTCCTCT
>CAMGRB010000207.1 GCA_946061315.1 uncultured Clostridia bacterium
TCCATAGGCAGTATCACCTTTGAGGAGCCCGATACGGATACTTTTACTCTTTTGCCGCTCGCTTATTATGCGATAGGAGAGGACGGGGTAATTCCCGCCGTATTAAACGCCTCCGACGAGGTTGGGGTATCGTACTTTTTAAGGGGAGAGATTGGCTTTACCGATATTTTCGATATAGTCGAGAATACCGTTATAAACTTCAAGAATATAAAAAATCCTTCTCTTGAAGAAATAATAAATGCCGATAATGAGGCAAGAATAATAGCTGCGCAAGCGGCTGAAAAAATAATTAAAGCGTAAATTTTAAGTTGAGAACAGACGGATAAACGTTAAAAATCGCTTTTTTATACAAACGAGGTGTTTTAATGATAGTTTTGTATATTTTAATAGCAATTTTAGTTTTCGGCTTTATGATATTCGTTCACGAGCTCGGTCACTTCATATTCGCAAAGAAATTCGGTGTTGCAATAACCGAATTTTCTCTCGGTATGGGTCCTAAAATAGTATCTCATACGGGAAAAGACGGAATAGCTTACTCTTTGCGTGCTTTTCCGATAGGCGGCTTTGTCGCAATGGTGGGCGAGGACGAGGAGAGTGACGACCCGAACTCCTTTGAGAAAAAGCCCGCCTGGCAAAGATTTATAATAATTGCCGCAGGCGCTTTTATGAATATTATCACGGGAATATTGATAATGACTTGTCTTACTATATCTACCCCGAAATATGGCACAACCGTAATCGGTTATTTCCCTGAAAATGCGACAAGCAACGCGTCGGGACTTATGGTGGGCGACGAGATAAAAAAGGTAGGCAATACCTCCGTCCATACCGCAAACGAGTTAAGCTACGAGATTATGAGAAACGGGTATAAGCCTGTCAGAATCACCGTTTTAAGAAACGGTGAAACGATAACCATTGACAACGTTGAGTTCCCGCAAATATCATCGCAGGGAGTGGTTTTTGGGGCAATGGACTTTTCCGTTTACGGAGAGGACAGAACATTTTCGACAGTTGTAAAAAATTCTTTTTACTCCTGTAAATCAACGGTAAAGATGATATGGGACTCGCTTTACGACCTTTTAAGCGGCAGATACGGAATAGAGCAGGTGTCGGGGCCGATAGGCGTTACGGGCGTTATAACGGACGCGGCAAGAACGAGCGCGTATTCCTTGTTTTATCTGGTAGTCGTTATATCAATGAATCTTGGAATTTTCAATCTTTTGCCGATACCGGCACTTGACGGCGGAAGCCTTCTGTTTTTGCTCATAGAGATGATTTTCAGAAAACCCGTGCCGAAAAAAATAGAGGGCGCAATAAGGAGCGCAGGTTTTGCTCTGCTTATGCTGCTCGTTATATTCGTGTCGTTTAAGGACGTTATTTTCCTTTTCAAAAAATAGTTATTTTGTGTGACAAAATAGGGGCAGTTTATGGATTATAATAAGATAAGACGAAAAACAAAGTATATAAAAATAGGCAATAGCGGAATAGGCGCCGATTCCGACGTTTTAATTCAGTCTATGACCAATACCGATACTGCCGACGTAAACGCTACCGTACAACAGATAAAATCTCTCGAGGCGGCAGGATGCGATATAGTGCGCATTACCGTGCCCGATATATCATCGGCAAGCACGATAAAAGAAATAAAAAATTCCGGTGTTAAAATACCCGTTGTCGCCGATATTCATTTTGACTACCGCATAGCGCTCGAATGTGTTAAAATGGGCGTTGACAAAATAAGAATTAACCCGGGAAATATCGGAGAGGAATGGAAGATAAAAGAGGTTACATCGTGTTGCGCCGATTCGGGAATACCTATAAGAATAGGCGTAAACAGCGGCTCTCTTGAAAAGCACATACTTGAAAAGTATAAATATCCGAGTGCCGAGGCGCTCGCCGAGAGCGCATTTTATCACGTTTCGCTCCTCGAAAAGTTCAATTTTGACGATATTGTAATTTCCGTAAAATCCTCGGACGTCAAAACCATGATAGACGCTAACCGCATAATCGCCTCAAAGTGCTCGTATCCCTTGCATCTCGGAGTTACCGAGGCGGGAGATGATTACAGCGGACTTATAAAAAGCGCGGCAGGCATAGGCGCTCTCCTTTGCGACGGTATAGGAGATACCATAAGGGTTTCTCTGACTGCCGACCCCGTAAAAGAGATAAAGGCGGCAAAAGAGCTTTTATCAACGCTCGGAATATACAAAAAAGGCGGTATCCGCATAGTTTCATGCCCGACGTGCGGAAGAACGAAGATAGATTTAATATCTTTAAGTAAGAAATTCAAAGAGGCAACAAGTGAAATTGATACCAAGGGAAAAGATATAAAAATCGCTCTTATGGGGTGCGTCGTCAACGGACCCGGAGAGGCGAGAGAATGTGATTTCGGAATTGCGGGAGGAAAGGGCGAGGCAGTCCTTTTCCGGAAGGGCGAGATAGTTGCAAAAATCCCCGAATCCGAGATTATAGATACCCTTTTGAAAGAGATAGAGAGATTTATAAAAGAATAGGAAAAGTAAAATGAATTTACTTCAGAGATTTCCAAAGTACAAGCCCACCGAGGAGTTCGAGTCTTATATGGGCGCAGAGGTCCTCGCCATTCGCGTGGACAAAGATAAAAGAATGATGGAAGCGGACGTTTTGTTTGCTTCCTTTATCGAGCGCAAAAAAATGTACAGGCTTGAAAAAGGCATAAAGGACGCATATCAGTTAAACTCATTTACTATAAATCCGAGATTTGACGCAAGCCTTTTTTCCCGCGACTGTATTGACGACGTTATTTTGGAGGTTTGCCGCAAAGGCGCGGTTTCAAACGGTTTTTTTGACGATTACAGCATTGAGTTTTCCAAGGAAAAAATAATTATAAAGGTGCCCTTTGTAGACGGCGGAATAGAGCTGCTCGGTATGGG
>CAMGRB010000208.1 GCA_946061315.1 uncultured Clostridia bacterium
ATGGATTCGAGGTCGAGGTGGTTTGTCGGCTGGTCGAGCAAGAGGAAGTTGGAGCCGAAAAGCATCATACGGGAGAACATACACCTTGCCTTCTCCCCTCCCGAAAGAACGCTTACCTCCTTAAAGATACTGTCCCCAGAGAATAACATTCTGCCGAGGAAGCCGCGAAGGTAGGTTTCGGTCTGATCCTTTGAGTATTTTCTCATCCAATCGAGTATTGACTCGTGGCAACCGTTAAAGTACGGTCCGTTATCTCTCGGAAAGTACGATTTCGTTATGCTGATACCCCATTTTAGCGTACCCGTGTCGGCGTTTTCCTCCTCGGCGAGTATCTTAAAGAGCGCGGTTATCGCCATCTCGTTGCCCACAAGCGCGATTTTGTCGCCCTTTGCTACGGTAAAGGAAACGTTTTTGAAAAGCGACACTCCCTGCGATGTTTTTGAAAGCTCCTTGACGGTGAGTATGTCCTTGCCCGCCTCTCTGTCCATATCAAAGCCTATGAAGGGGTATCTTCTGCTTGACGCGGGCATATCCTCGACGGAGATCTTTTCAAGCAATTTTCTCCTTGAGGTTGCCTGCCTCGATTTTGACTTGTTTGCCGAGAAGCGTGAGATAAAGTTCTGAAGTTCTTTTATCTTTTCCTCGTTTTTCTTGTTCTGCTGCTTTATCATTCTCTGTATGAGCTGGCTTGACTCATACCAGAAATCGTAGTTGCCGACGTACATTTTTATGCCGTTATAGTCTATATCCACTATGTTGGTGCAGACGTCGTTTAAGAAGTGGCGGTCGTGAGATACGACGAGCACCGTGCCGAAATAGTCGGAAAGGAAGTCCTCAAGCCACGTTATTGCGTCTATATCAAGACCGTTTGTAGGCTCGTCCAAAAGAATGATATCGGGGTTGCCGAAAAGTGCTTGCGCTATGAGTACTTTGACCTTTTCGCTCTCTTTTATGTCCGCCATTTTCTCGTAGAGCAAGCTCTCGTCAAGCCCCAGACCCTGTATGAGCTTTGAGGCGTCGGATTCCGCCTCCCAGCCGTTCAACTCGGCAAACTCTCCCTCAAGCTCGGAGGCTCTTATGCCGTCCTCGTCGGAAAAATCCTCCTTTGCGTAAAGGGCGTCCTTTTCCTTCATTATCTTATAGAGTTTTTCGTTGCCTTGTATAACGGTATCTAAAACGGTAAATTCGTCGTAGGCAAAGTGGTTTTGCTTGAGCACGGACATTCTCATATTCTCGGGGATTGAAACCTCGCCCTTTGTGGGTTCGAGCTCTCCGCAAAGTATCCTTAAAAACGTACTTTTGCCCGCCCCGTTTGCTCCTATTACTCCGTAGCAGTTGCCGGGGGTGAATTTTAAGTTGACGTCCTTGAAAAGAACCTGTCCGCCGAAATTAAACGCCAGATTGTTTACGTTTATCATATTTTTCTCCCTTGAAGTTATTTTACGCTAAAAAAGCAGTATTATAAGTTCCGTTATAAATACGGCAACGCAAGAAAATACAGACACTGTAAGCAGGCTTTTGCCAAAGTAGGCAAGGATACAAGCCACAACCGTGCCAACTATTGCAGACGCGAGATAATCGGTTGAATAAAAGATTGCGGGAAAAGTCATAGCGCCTAAAACCGCATACGGAACATAGTAGAGAAACGAGCGTATAAAGCGGTTTTTTATCTGGTGCTTTATCATAACGAGCGGCACCGCGCGAAGAAGGTACGTTATCCCAGCCATAACGAGAAGATTAACAAAAAATTTAAGCGTCACGCCTTGCCTCCTCTGTGTCCTTTACGGGCGCTAAAAAGGCAAGAATTGCACTTGCGACCACGGCGCATATTATTATGACAAAGCCCGATGAAACACCGTTTAGTACGGGGACGTATCTGAAAATGCACGAAAGTAAGACGGCAATAAGAATACAGAGCGCGCACGGCTTGCTCTTTTTTGCCTGCGGTATTATTATGGCTATAAACATTGCGTATATGGCTATTCCGAGTGCGGATATTACCGAGTGAGGCAGTATGTGTCCCGCAACGGCGCCGAGCAAAGTTCCGACACTCCACCCAAGAAAAGGTGTGAGAATAAGACCGTACATATATTTTCTGCCGAGGCTTTTGCCCTTGCCCGATGCAACGCCGAATGTTTCGTCCGTGTTTACAAACGCTATTGCAAATCTGTCCGCCAGAGTTATGCTTTTGCCCATTTTTTGCGACAGAGAAATTGACATAAGAACATATCTTGCGTTTATGACGAGCTGTGATACGGCAAGCTCGAGCAGGCTACCGCCCGAGGCAATAATCGGTACGGCGGCAAACTGACCCGCCGAGGTGACGTTTGTCATTGAAATGAGCACCGCTTCCCACACGGAAATGCCGCTACCCACGGCAAATATACCGAAAGCGAACGCGACCGAAACGTAGCCGAGGCATATCGGCAAGCCGTCCCTTATCCCCTCGCGAAAGCTGTTTTGTTCATCCATTTTATAAAGCTTCTTTCCGAAATAAATCATTTTGCGCCAAACGGCACAACATACAATATTGTAGCACACCGCCCACCGCTTTTCAATATAAAAATAAAAAGTTGTCGAAATCAAAGGCGGCAAAAAATCAGGAGCAACGGGAAAATACAAACGCCTTTAATTGTAGGGGCCGGCGTCCTCGACGGTCCGTTTTCAATCAAACGTTACCCGTAGGGGACGGTCCCCACCGTCCCGTTTGCTAAATAAATGCCTCCATTGCGGCGGGAGCAAGCCCCCGCCCTACCCAATTTTTCATTATTCATTATTCATTTCTTTTCTCGGGTCGTCGAGGACGTCGCAGAAAAAGTAATAGGTAAAAGTGAAAAGTGAAAAAGTTGGCTTGCTCCCGCCGAAAAGGCTCCCTCTGGGAGGGGGCTCCTGCGTAGCAGGTG
>CAMGRB010000209.1 GCA_946061315.1 uncultured Clostridia bacterium
ACACGCATTGGTTCCAGCCTATGACGGGAATAACTGCGGAGAAGCACGACAGCTTTATTTCTCCGGTAGGCGATTCCGCTATCATTATGGAGTTTTCGGGCAAGGAACTCGTAAGAGGCGAGCCTGACGCTTCAAGCTTCCCCTCGGGCGGTCTTCGCGCAACCTTTGAGGCAAGAGGTTATACCGCATGGGATCCTACCTCTTACGCATTTATAAAAGATAACACACTTTACATACCGACGGCATTCTGCTCGTACGGCGGTGAGGCGCTTGACAAAAAGACTCCTCTGCTTCGTTCGATGGAGGTGCTCGGCAAAGAGGCTCTTAAAATACTTAAACTGTTCGGCAACGAGGACGTAACCTCGGTAAAGACGACGGTGGGACCGGAGCAGGAATACTTCCTTGTAGACAAGGAAATGTTCGATAAGCGCCCCGACCTTATATACACGGGCAGAACGCTTTTCGGAGCGAAAGCACCCAAGGGACAGGAGCTTGACGACCACTATTTCGGATCAATAAAGCCGAGAGTACAGGCGTACATGAAGGATCTTAACGAGGAGCTCTGGAAGCTCGGCGTCTTCGCAAAGACCGAGCACAACGAGGTTGCCCCCGCACAGCACGAGCTTGCTCCTATATTTACAACAACCAACCTTGCAACCGATCATAACCAGCTTACCATGGAGGTAATGCAGAAGGTTGCAAAGAAGCACGGACTTGTTTGCCTGCTTCACGAAAAGCCTTTTGCAGGAGTAAACGGAAGCGGAAAGCACAATAACTGGTCGCTTTCAACGAACACGGGCGTCAACCTGCTTGAGCCGGGTGAAACTCCTTACGAGAACGCACAGTTCTTACTTTTCCTCTCCGCAGTTATAAAAGCGGTTGACGATTATCAGGATATGCTCCGTCTGTCCGTAGCGTCCGCAGGTAACGACCACCGTCTTGGCGCAAACGAGGCACCGCCCGCAGTCGTTTCAATGTTCCTCGGCGATGAGCTTACCGCAGTCCTTGAAGCTATCGAAAAGGACGAGAAGTACAGCGCAAAGGAAAAGGAGCAGATGAAGATAGGTGTTCACATTCTTCCGAAGTTCCCCAAGGATTCAACAGACAGAAACAGAACGTCACCGTTTGCATTTACGGGCAACAAGTTTGAGTTCCGTATGCTCGGCTCCTCCGCATCTATTGCAGGGCCCAACACGGTTCTCAATACGGCAGTTGCACAGGTACTTAAAGAATTTTACGACAAGCTCGCAGGAGCAAAGGACTTCACCTCAACGCTTCACGATCTCGTAAGAGATACCATAAAGGAGCATAAGAGAATACTGTTCAACGGCAACGGCTATGACGATTCCTGGATAAAGGAAGCGGAAAAGAGAGGACTTATGAACCTCAAATCCACTCCCGATGCAATTCCTCATTTGCTCGATGAAAAGAACGTTAAGCTCTTTACCGAAAACAAGGTTTACAGCGAAACGGAGCTTAAATCGAGATACGAGATATTGCTTGAAAACTATTCAAAGGTTATCAACATAGAGGCTCTTACGATGGTCGATATGGCAAAGAAGATGATAATTCCCGCCGTATCAAAATACACGAAGGAGCTTGCAAAGACCGTACAGTTAAAGACCTCGCTCGGTATAGATGCAGGATATGAGAAAGAGGTTGCAACGAAGCTCTCAAGCCTCAATACCGCAGCATACGAGAAGGCAAAAGCCCTTGAGGACGAGATAATGAAGGTAAAGGGAATTGAAGATGCCGAGGGAAACGCAAAAGCATACGAAAAGTACGTCATCAGCGCAATGAACGAGTTAAGAGTTGTCGTTGACGAGATGGAAACGATGACGGCAAAAGAGTATTGGCCCATGCCCACTTACGGCGACCTTCTCTTTGGCGTAAGATAATCTTTATAAACAAATATAAAGCGATAACAATGGAGTTGTCGGATCCCTTAGGGGGTCCGACGATTTTATTTAATAAAGAAGGAGTGAAATTTTTTATGGAAGACGCATTCAGCATTTGGTTTTTGATCGGAGCAGCACTTGTATTCTTTATGCAGGCCGGCTTCGCAATGGTAGAAACGGGCTTTACAAGAGCAAAGAACGCAGGCAACATCATAATGAAGAACCTGATGGACTTTTGTATAGGAACCGTTATGTTTATGGTCCTCGGCGCAGGGCTTATGCTCGGTGAGGACGCCTTGTTCGGACTTATCGGCTTGCCGAACATGGACATTTTCGCAAATTTTGCAACTTATGATTGGAGCAACTTTGTATTCAACCTCGTATTCTGCGCAACGGCGGCAACGATAGTTTCCGGCGCTATGGCAGAGAGAACAAAGTTCTTATCCTACTGTATATATTCCGGTGTTATAAGCCTTATAATTTATCCTATCGAGGCTCACTGGGTATGGGGCGGCGGCTGGCTCTCGAAGCTCGGCTACATAGATTATGCAGGCTCCAGCGCAATACATATGGTCGGCGGTATAGCGGCTCTTATCGGTGCGGCAATACTCGGACCGCGTATCGGAAAATACATAAAGGACGCATCGGGTAAGATTGTAAAGGTAAATGCAATTCAGGGTCACTCGATACCTCTTGGTGCTCTCGGATGCTTCATTTTGTGGTTTGGTTGGTACGGCTTTAACGGTGCCGCCGCAAAGAGCGTTACCGAGCTTGCACAAATACTTACCACCACCACGATAGCACCTGCCGTTGCAACGGTTGTTTGTATGATATACACTTGGCTTAAAAACGGAAAACCCGACGTTTCAATGTGCTTAAACGCATCCTTGGCAGGACTTGTCGGCGTTACCGCAGGCTGTGCAAACGTAGATGCACCAGTCAGTGTTTTTCTTGTTGGCTCAATAACAATGCCATCAGAAACAAGGCACT
>CAMGRB010000210.1 GCA_946061315.1 uncultured Clostridia bacterium
ATTTTTCTTCTTCTGAACTCGGGCATAACGGCAATATTGGTTATAAAAGCCTCGTCGATAACGGAGTAAACTCCGCCGTACCCGACCGCGCCGTTTTTATCCTTGGCGAGAAAAAAACGCCACACAGTGTTGCTGTTTTTAAGAGAATCACGAAATGAGGACTCCTTCCACGGAGAAGAAAAGCAGGCGGATTCTATGTTGGCAAGCGACCTTATATCCTCGTCAGGAACTTTCTCACCGTCGTATTCGGGCAGAGAGAAAATCTTTATATCTTCATTTTCCATTTGTAAAAACGGCATCAATAGCCGAAAACGCCGCTTAAACTGTCGTCGTTTTCTATCCAGTCGGAAACGTCTATTTCGGTATATTCGGTGGGAGTGTTCCTTATTATAACCTTTGAGATTCCCGCGTTTATTATCATTCGCTTGCACATCATACAGCTGTTCGTGCCGCCTATTATGGAGCCGTCGGCGGGGGAGGTGCAACATATGTAAACCGTAGCGCCGAGCATTTGCTCACGCGATGCGGAGATAATGGCGTTTGCTTCCGCGTGTATACTGCGGCAAAGCTCGTACCTCTCGCCCCTCGGAATACTTAAAGTTTCTCTTATGCAGGTACCGAGGTCCGTGCAGTTCTTTCTGCCTCTCGGTGCTCCGTTATAGCCTGTCGACACTATGTTGTCGTTTTTGACTATTATCGCGCCATACCTTTTTCTTAAACAGGTGCTCCTTTCGGAAACCGTTTGCGCAATATCGAGATAGTAGTTATTTTTTGATACTCTTTCCATAAATATATCCTTTCGGGTAATGGGAATTTGAACGCAAGGGGAGTTTTTATCCACACTCCTTACGGTTTTTTACGTTTCGTGTGTCTTTTCATCAATTTTGATAGCGCACTTTATTTCTTTGAAGATTTCGATGCGGAGGGCTTTGCCTGACCCGACGTCTTGCCGGGTGAGGAAGGCTTGCGGGGAGCGCCCTTACTATCTGGGAAGTCAAAAACGACTTTTCCGTTCTCAAGCTTCAAAACGGCATCAAAGCTCTTGCCGTTTTTGGAGATAAAGCCCTGTATTTTGCTTGTCCTGCCCGTTTCAAGCAACATTCTCACGTTTGAAATCGAAATCGGGCGTGAGCATATCGTCTTGTTTATCGAGAAATGGCAACCCTCTTTATACCGTGAGCAACCGTAGCCGAATTTCGTTCTTATCACGTTTGCACCGCATAAAGGGCAGGAGCCTGCAACCTCGCCGTAAACGCCAATATTCGTGTCGTGCTCTATTGCGGCGTCCTTCGATTTGTTGAAAACCTCGCTTATTTCTGCCTCGGCAAGCTTCACGCTGTCGTCAACGCTCATCTCACCCCTGAAAACCTTTTTAAGCGCTTTTCCAAGCTCGGAGGTCTTGTATTTGTCCATAATTATGCCAAGCTCCGAAAGAGAGGCAACAAGATACTCTCCGTCGGGCATAATGTAGTAGGTGTCTTTCTTTAAGGAAATATAGCCACTCTTCCGCGCGTTTTCTATAATTCCGGTCCTTGTCGCCTCCGTTCCGAGCTCAAGTCCCTCGAAAACCGCACGGTATTCCTCCTCGTCCCCCTCGGGCGCGTTTTCCTTGTCGTCCTTAAAGGGATTTTTAAGGTAGTTATTGAGCGTTTCTATCGTGTAGTGCTTCGGCGGTGCAGTTTCCTTTTCACACGGCTTGAAATCGACCTTTACTCTGTCCCCCTCGCAAAGGGCGGGCAGAATTTTGTCCTTTTGCGTATAATCGTCAAATTTCGTCCAGCCCTTTTCAAGAATAACCGTGCCTTTCAGGGCAAATTCCTCAAGGTCGCCGAGCTTTATCTTTATTTCGTTTCTTTCGATAATACACTCCTCGGAGCAGAAAACCGCAACGAATCTTCTGAAAATAGCCGAATAGACCTGCTTTTCCTTTTCGGAAAGAGAAGACGGGTTCGGTATTTTATACGTCGGGGTGAGCGCGGAGTGGGATTCTATCTTGGAGTCGTCGAAAATGCTCTTTGAAAATCTGAACCTTACGGGGTAGTTTATTTTTGCGATGTTTGCTATTATCGACTTTATCTTGTCCTGCTCGGCGGTTGCAAGATACTCCGAGTTTGTACGCGGATAGGTAACGTAGCCCTCCTCGTAGAGCTTCTGAACTATCGAGAGAGATTCGTCCATTGACATTTTGTACTTTTTTCCGAGGTGGCTCTGGAGCTTTGAAAGTGAGAAAAGCTTCGGCGGGAAAAGCGTGTCCTTTTTCTTCTTTGCCGAGGTGACGATAGCCTCTGCCGAGTTGTATTTCAGACACTCCCCGAGGCATTTTTCATACTCGTCCTTTGTAAACCTCTGCTTTGAGGTAAGGTCGACAAACTCGCCGTTCGTCTTTTCGTGCGAGGACATCACGTAATATTTTTCGGGATTGAAATTTTTTATTTCCATATCCCTGTCATAGATTGCTTTTACTATGGGAACAATTACTCTGCCGACCCTTAAAAGCTTGCCCGTTTTAAGCGTGGCAAAACGGGTGAGATTTACTCCGTAAAGCCAGTCTATATACGTTCTTGCAAAGCCCTCGGAGGCGAGCGATTCGTATTCGCTCTCGTCCTTTAAGTCACAAAGACCCTGCTTTACCGTTTCGGGCGTCTGGTCGGGGAGCCAGAGGCGCACGAACTTCTTTTGCCCGTCGGGTATTGCGTGGCTGACGCAAAGACGCACTATTATTTCTCCTTCACGGTCGGAGTCTCCCGCGTTTACTATCGTGTCAACGTCTTTTCTGTTGCAAAGATACTTTATTATGTCAAATTGCTTTTTTACGCCGGAATCGACCTTTTTGTC
>CAMGRB010000211.1 GCA_946061315.1 uncultured Clostridia bacterium
TTCACTTACTCTGCTTTGCGCTCTTGCGAAATTAAGACGCTTTTTGCCGAAAAAGTACGAGCTTTTGGGCATTACGGTCGATATGGGCTTTGAAAACGTCGATTTTTCGGAAATACAGAACCTTTGTGACGAGCTTGAGGTCCCGTTCAAAGTCGTAAAAACCGACATATACGAAATTATATTCAACGTGCGAAAAGAAAAAAATCCCTGCTCCCTGTGTGCGAGAATGAGGAGGGGAGCGTTGCACGACGCCTGCATAGAGGCGGGCTGCAACAAAATTGCGCTCGGTCACCATTTTGACGACGTTGTGGAAACCTTTATGCTCAATCTTTTCTTTGAAGGACGCATAGGCTCTTTTTCTCCCGTAACATATCTTTCGCGCAAGCAGATAACGATGATACGCCCGCTTATCTATACTCACGAAAAGGAAATAAGGACTTTTGCAAGAAAAGCGGAATTGCCCGTTATAAAAAGCCCCTGCCCTGCCGACGGGCACACGGAAAGAGCCAAAATGAAGGAATACCTCGCCACGTTTGATAACGAACACTCGGGGCTTTATTATCGCATTATGGGCGCGATACAACGCGGTGAAGTTGACGGCTTTCACCCCGATACAATAGACGCCGAGGAAAAGAAGCGCAGAAAAGAAGACCGATAAAAATATCTTTGATTTTTAACGTAGAAAATATAAAAACCGCAGGACATTTCCGGTCAAATGGAGGTCCTGCGGTATTTTTATTTGAGAAAAGTTACGCTTTTGCGGGTGCAAGTGATTTTGCGTCTTTGTTCCAATAGAGCTTTCTGCGTTTTCTCTTTTGGACGTATTTGAATATTCCGAATCCGGCAACTGCCGCTACCATTACCGCGCATACGATATATATGCTCGGGTCAAATGAAGATGCGTCAACCTTAAGCTCTTCCCAGAGATTATTCTCAAGCTCGAGCTTATCCTGCGGAAGATTTCTGAATGCGTACTTGTCAAAAAGCTCTGGCAGGTCTTCCTCGGGGATAGTGCCGTATATTACGTCGTAGTCGTCCTCAAGGTAATCCTGATATTCCGCATTTTCGGTGACAAGCGTGTTAGGCGAACCGTAATAAATATATTCCGCGTTTGCTATTGCGGGCTCCTCGGAGAGCATAAAGTTTATATACTCCTCGGCAAGCTCCTTATTTGCGCAGTTTGTGGGTATGCACATAGCGTCCGCAAAAATATTCGTTACGTAGTTGCCTTCTTCGTCCTGCGGATAGTAGAAGTCAAGCGCTTCGTTGTTTTCAATCATACTTAAGCAGTCGCCTGCGTAGTATGCGGCAATCCACGCTTCTCCGCTTTCCATTTTGTTGTAGATTTCGTCCATAACGTAGCTCTGAACGACGGGCTTTTGCTTCCTAAGCTCGTCAAGAGCCAGACGCCATTCTTCCTCGGTTGCGTTATTTACGTCTATGCCGAGTGCGTACATTGCCGTACCGAATGCGTCACGGGGGTTATTGAACTGCAATATCTGTCCCTTGTATTTTTCGTTCCAGAGAAGATCCCAGCCGCCGATATCCTCCTCATCGACCTTTTCGGTATTGTAAATTATTCCGACGATACCGTAGGTGTACATAACGGAATAAGTATTTCCGTTTGCCCCTGTGTCGTAAAAAGGATGCTTGAAGCTCTCCTTTATATATTCATAATTGGGCACGTTTTCAAGATTTATCGGTTGTATAAGCCCCTCTTTTATAAAGCGTTCTATCATATAGTCCGAGGGGACTATTACGTCGTAGCTGTTCGCACCGCTCTTTAACTTTGCGTAAAGGTCCTCGTTACTTGCATAGGTGGTATAGTTTACACGCACCTTGACCCTCTCGCCCGTTTCCTCGTAGTATTTTTGGGCATAATACTCCTCAAAGGCGGCGTTTACGTCGAGAGAATCCTCCGAGCCGTCGGATATATATTCTCCCCAGTTGTAAACGTTAAGCGTAAGAGTTTTCGTACCGCTTGATGCGATAAGGACGATGAGCGTAACAACACCTATAACTCCGAAAACGGAGGAAACGGCTATTTTAACTCTCTTTTTTGCTTTCTGTGACATAGCGGCTCTCTCCTTATCCGAGGTCATATTTGAAAGGATAAGAAGAATGAGTATCGACACGAAAATAAGTGCGGAGAGCGCATACATATCGGGTGTTACGCGCTTTTTGGTCATTGAGTAGATTCTTATCGGCAAGGTTTCAAAGCCGCTGCCTATCGTAAAGTAGCTTATTACGAAATCGTCAAGAGAAAGGGTAAACGCCATAATAAAGCCGCTTACTATTCCCGACATTACGTTGGGAAGCTCAACCTTCAAAAACGACTGTACAGGCGTGCACCCGAGGTCGAGTGCCGCTTCGGGAAGATGCTTATCCATCTGCTTAAACTTCGGCAAAACGGAGAGTATAACGTAAGGCAAATTAAACGTTATGTGCGCTATAAGAAGCGTTCCGAAGCCGAGCGTGCTTGAAGAATGGACAAGTCCGCCGACGAATACGAAAAGAAGCATCATTGATATACCCGTTACTATATCGGGGTTCATCATCGGAATATTGGTAACCGCCATTATCCCGCTCTTTACGTACTTGTTTTTCATTTTGTATATTCCCGCCGATGCAACCGTTCCTATAACCGTTGCTATAACGGACGAAAGTATGGCGAGAATAAGAGTGTTTTTCAGCGCCGTAAGAGTTGCCGAGTCGCTGAAAAGCTCTTTATACCAATAGAGCGAAAATCCGCCGAAGGTACTTGTGCTGTTTGATGCATTGAAGGAATAGAATATGAGCAC
>CAMGRB010000212.1 GCA_946061315.1 uncultured Clostridia bacterium
GCGATGGCAGTGAGCCCGTGCTGGTAGATGTGACCTGGGATGATGGACTGAGCTTAGATATTGTCGGACAGACCGATGTGGATGACTCCTATTTTTACATTCCGCTTTCCTCCGAATATGAACATGAGGCGGACGAAAATATGGCAAGTTTCATCGAGTATATCAACCACTAATCTGATAAGGAGGACTTATATGGCAAGAAAATATATTTCAGCGGTCAAGCCACCTCAAGCTTCATATAGACGACCCCGTAGGTGCGGTTGCAGTTCACTGTGCAAACGGTATCTGGGGTACTATCGCCGCAGGACTTTTTGCAACCTCCACCTCGTCCGCGGGAGTTGACGGTCCTATATACGCACTTATTCACGGCACAAGCTTCGGAGAAGGTATGAAGGTGCTTGGCGTACAGCTTCTCGGTACGGTATGTATTGCCGCATGGACCGTTGTTACAATGCTCATAACCTTTAAGATAATAGACAAGACCGTAGGCTTGAGAGTAAGCAAAGAAGAAGAAATCAAAGGACTTGATTCCACGGAGCACGGTCTGCCGAGCGCATATGCAGACTTTGTATATGCCGTTGAGAATATCGACTATACCGACGCCGTAGCCGTAACGGGTGACGTTCCCGTTGCCGAGGCTGTCGAGGTTAAAGCCGTTCCGACGTTTGAGAAACCCGTAAAGGACGGAGTGAAGTTCACAAAGGTAGAAATCATATGCAAGGAGCGTATGCTTGAAACACTCAAGAATGCGATGACCAATATCGGAATTACGGGTATGACCGTATCTCACGTAATGGGTTGCGGAGTACAGAAAGGACGCCCCGAGTACTACCGTGGCGTAGCCGTAGAGCCTACGTTGCTTCCCAAGATTCAGGTTGACATCGTAGTAAGCAAGGTACCCGTTCGTGAGGTTATAGAAACCGCAAAGAAAGTTCTTTACACGGGTCACATCGGCGACGGTAAGATATTCGTCTACGACGTTGAAAACGTAGTAAAGGTCCGCACGGGCGAGGAGGGTTACGATGCCCTTCAGGACGTAGAATAATCGGTAATTGTGGATCCCCGAAAAGCCGAAGCGGCTTTTCGGGGATTTTATTATTGATCGTACGACCGGTAAAACATACAAGAAATAAAAGCAACGTGGACAGAGAAAAGTAATAAGTAGGAGTGAAAATTGAATAGGTAGGGCGGGGGCTTGCTCCCGCCGGGAAATTCCGATTTTTCGGTGTTGCCATAGGGCTAATCGAAAAATGTCATATTTCTTAAGGATGTTGCAAAATTTGCAACAGCCTTTTTGAATACATTTCTCCGAATATGTCAAAAATCAATAAAAAAGTCGGGGGAGTGTATAAAAATGAAGAAGGTAGTTATAATCGGTGCAGGGGTAAGCGGTCTTACGGCGGGGATATTTCTCAAAAAGAACGGATATGACTGCGAGATATTTGAAAAGAACAGAGAAGCGGGCGGAAACCTTACGGGCTGGAACAGAAACGGATACCATATAGATAACTGCATCCATTGGCTCACGGGAACGAGAAAGGGAAACAAGCTTTATTCTCTTTGGAAAGAGGTCGGCGCACTTGACGACAACACGGAAATTTACAACGCCGAATTTTTCTTTTCAAGCGAAAAAGACGGAGAGAGTGTCTTTTTTTACCGTGATACCGAAAAGGCAAGGCGAAAAATGCTTGCCGTATCATATAGCGACAAGGACGAGATAAATCGCTTTTTTGACACCGTAAACGTCTGCGTAAAAACAATTAAGGGAAGCAAAAACCCCGTAAATCTTGCAAAAGAGGCGGCGGTTATGCTCCGCTACGGTAAAATGTCGTTAAATGAGCTTGCAAGAAAATTCAAAAGTCCGCTTTTATCGTGTGCCTTTACCGACTTCATAGGCGGAGAGTTTTCGTCAATGGGTCTTATCTTCGCCTATTCCGCATTCGTGTCTGGCAACGGCGGAATACCAAAGGGCGGTTCATCGGAGATGGCAAAGCGTATTCTTGAAAAATATTTATCGCTCGGTGGCAAAATAAGAACGGGTGCGGAGGTTACCGATATAATAACCGAAAACGGCAGGGCAAAAGGAGTAATTCTTGCAGATAAAACACACGTGGAGGCAGATTTTGTGGTTTCCTCGTGCGACCCCACCATAACCTTTTCAAAATTTCTGCCGAGAGAGTCTATGCCAAAACAGCTTAAATATCTCTATTCCAAAAGAGCGGAATTTCCCGTTTTCTCCGCATTTCACGTCGCACTCTCCGCAGATACGGACACCCTTCCTTTCAAGGGTACGACCGCATTCGATACCGACCCTATAAATATAGACAATAAATATATCTCACGCCTTACCGTAAGAGAGTTTTCACACGAGAAAAAATACGCTCCCGCCAAAAAAAGCATTATTCAGTGTCTGATTTTCCTACACGAAAACTCATGTAACGAGTGGATAGAGCTCAAAAAATCGTCCCCCGAGGAATATAAAAAGAAAAAGGAAAAAATAGCGTTTGAAATAGTTTCATCTTTGGAAAAGCATTTTCCCGAGCTTGACGGAAAGCTTCAAATTATCGACACGTGGACGCCCGCAACCTATAAACGCTATCTTAATTCCCTTTGCGGCTCCTTTATGAGCTTTGCCGTAACGGGCAAGAAAATGCCGATACCTTCGGGCATAATACCGAGAGGCTTTTCAAATATAGTCCTCGCAGGACAATGGATGAGAGCCCCGGGAGGCTTGCCCATCGCCCCCGCGAAACCAAACAGGTCGTCGACAAAGACGGCAAACCTGTGGTTGATGAAGC
>CAMGRB010000213.1 GCA_946061315.1 uncultured Clostridia bacterium
TGCTTGCTTATGGCTCCGACCACGGCCATACCTGCAGTACCCTGCGGCTCCTTGTCATCGAAGTATCTCTGAACGGTTCCGCCGTCTGTTATATATGCATAGACGTTGTGCGTTGCGTCGGCGTACTTTTTCTTTCTCTCTTTGATGATTTCAAGTGCCCGATTTTCATTTTCGGCAAATGCAGAAAATCCTATAAAGACAGATTTTTTCTCGGTGTATTCTATTTCTCCGACATTTTTTAATCTTTTGATTTTTTCAAGCGGCATATGGCTTCTCTCCGTTTTTTACAAATGTAGAAAATCTATTCTGTTATAAATTTGCCGTACATTCCCTTTGTCTTTTTGTCAACCCAAGCCTGAACGTATACTCCGTCATCTGTGTACGTCTTTGAAACTATCTCGCTGCTCTTGAAAAGCGAGTTCAGGGCACTCTGCTCGTCGTACGGAAACAGGAATTTTTCAAGCGTTTTGTCGCTTCTGCACATAGCTTCGAGTTGACCTATAAGCTCGTCTGTTCCCTCCCCCGTTGTTGCACAAAGAGTTACCACTCTGCCAAGAGAAGATTTCATAAGTCTTAAATCGTACAGGCGCTCACATGGGCATTTATCCGATTTATTGAAGACGTATAACCTCGGCTTTGACGATGCCCCGAGGGATTCAAGTATTGAGTCCGTAACCGCCATCTGCTCCGCACATTCGGGGTCGGAGGCGTCAACTACTATAACGAGAAAATCGCTGTAAACCGCCTCGTCGAGAGTTGAACGGAATGCGTGTATAAGGTGATGCGGAAGCTTTCTTATAAATCCGACCGTATCGGTGATAAGAAGGCTTATTCCGCTTGGCAGTATCATCTTTTTCGTGGTTGGGTCAAGCGTTGCAAAGAGCTTGTCCTGCGCGAGTATTCCCGCATCCGTCAAAAGATTGAGAAGCGTTGATTTGCCTGCGTTTGTATATCCGACGATACAGGCTTTTCTTATACCGCTTCTGTCCCTTTGAGAACGGGTGGTGAGCCTGTTCTTCTCTATTTCCTTAAGTTCCTTTTGCAAAAACGAAATTCTTTGAGATAAGCGCCGTCTGTCTATTTCAAGCTTGCTCTCTCCGGGTCCTCTCGTTCCTATTCCTCCGCCGAGCCTTGACATATCCTTGCCTTTTCCTATAAGTCTTGGGGCGGTATATTTAAGTTGTGCAAGCTCGACTTGTATTTTTCCCTCCGCGCTCGATGCGTGCAGAGCAAAAATATCGAGTATCAGCATACTCCTGTCAATGACGTCGGCATCCGTTGCGTTTTCTATATTCTTTATCTGCGCCGGAGTAAGTTCGTCGTCGAATACTATTTTCTTTATTCCGTTCTTCTCGCATATATCGGCAAGTTCTTCAAGCTTGCCGCTACCTATATACGTTGAAGCGTCGGGCGTGTTTTTAAGTTGTGACATAGCGGCAAAAACAACTCCGCCCGCCGTATCGACAAGGCGTGCAAGCTCGTCAAGAGAGCGCATACACTCGTCCTCGCCGCCCTGTGCGAAAATGCCCACCGTTATAACTCTGTTATCCGTATTCTCCATTTACTACCTCGCAAAATGCAAATTAAAAGGGTAAGGAACATCTTGCGCTCACTTACCCGATTAAACGATTATTATTTGCCGTTGTTAAGACGCTTTTTGAACTTATCAACACGACCGCCTGCATCAACGAACTTCTGCTTTCCTGTGAAGAAAGGATGGCACTTGGAACAAATTTCAACTGAAATGTCTCCTTTGGTGGTCTTGGTAACAACGGTATTACCGCAAGCACATCTTATAGTTGCTTCCTTATATTCCGGATGAATTCCTGCTTTCATTCTTTTTCACCTCTTTACAAAATCGAATAATTTTCGATTTATTATACAACACCGTCACAGTAAAAGTCAAGCGTTTTTATAAAATATTTTTCAAATTTTTGTTTCTATCTCTTTTTTGAGCCTTTTCATTATCTTTTTTTCAAGTCTTGAGATATAAGATTGAGATATTCCGAGCAAATCGGCAACCTCTTTCTGCGTCATTTCCTTGCCGCCCGACAAGCCGTAGCGTAAATTTATTATCGTCTGTTCTCTTTTATTGAGCTTTGCGACCGCGGCGGCGACGGTTTTTGAATCCTCGACCGCTTCTATGTTCTTATATACCGTGTCCTCATCCGTACCGAGAACGTCGGATAAAAGAAGCTCGTTGCCGTCCCAGTCCGTATTAAGAGGCTCGTCTATCGATATTTCAACCCGACGGTTACTGCTCTTTCGTATGTACATAAGAATCTCGTTTTCTATACATCTTGACGCATAGGTTGCAAGCTTTATGTTTTTGTCGCTCTTATAGGTGTTTATTGCCTTTATAAGCCCTATCGTGCCTATTGATATAAGATCCTCAAGTCCGACGCCCGTATTTTCAAACTTTTTCGCTATATACACAACAAGGCGCAGATTATGCTCTATCAGAACGGAGGATTTTTCGGGATTTTGTTCCATCATGGCAAGTATTTCCGCTTCCTCCTCGGCTTCAAGCGGGGGCGGTAACAGATCCGGACCGTTTATGTAATATATCTCTTTCTTTTTCAAAACAGAAGCTATAAGCTTTCTTATTTTATCGATCAACGTACCGTTCATATTTTTTCCTCCTCATTATACAAGTGAAAGCGGGACTATCGCCTCGTACCCCGCAAAATCCTTTTTTTCTACCGATGCTATGACGGCGTTTACCATACTGCCGTCTATTTTTACGTATTCGGGCAAAACACCCGTTATTACTCCGTCGCCGCCAGATCGGA
>CAMGRB010000214.1 GCA_946061315.1 uncultured Clostridia bacterium
TATCGACAAGGCTCCAATCTACAACCCGTCCGATTTCCTTTTTGAGAATGTGATCAAGCCAGATGCGCGTGCTTCTTCCGTTGCCCTCACGAAACGGATGCGCAACATTCATTTCCACATACTTTTCGATGATTTCATCAAAATTTGATTGCGGCATCCTGTCAATATTGTCAAGCGCCGCTTTAAGATAAATAAGAGGAGCAAAACGAAAATTGCCTTTTGAAATATTTACGTCACGAATTTTTCCCGCAAAATCGTAAATATCCTCAAATAAATATTTGTGTATTGTTTGCAGGGTTGAAAATTTACCGGCTTCAAGAACGCCTTTTTCAAAAAGTTCTGCCGCTTTTTTCTTGCTTATTCTCTCCTCTTCTCTTGCAAGCTCGGCAGAGCTTTTTATTCCCAATTTATTTTCAAGCATATAATACCTCGCAAAACACCGTTTGATTTATCTTTTGGCTTTGAAAAAGTCACTTAAAAGGGCAGAACATTCGTCAGAGAGCACGCCGCCCTCAACCTCGGGCTTGTACAAAGGATAATCGGTCAGGTCAAGCATAGTACCGAATGAGCCTGCTTTTTTATCATGGGCGCCATAGACTACCCTCTCGACCCTTGAATTGATTATTGCTCCCGCGCACATGGGGCAAGGCTCAAGAGTGACGTAAAGAGTGCAACCGACAAGACGCCAGCCGCCAAGAGCCTTACAAGCCTCGTCTATTGCTTTTATTTCGGCATGATTAAGCGCGTTTTTGTCGCTTTCTCTTGTGTTATGTGCGGAGGCTATAATCTCGCCGTTTCTTACTATTACGGCACCGACGGGCACCTCGTCCTCGTAAAAGGCGTTTTTTGCCTCGTCTAATGCTCTGCGCATAAAAAATTCGTCTCGTTCGGTTATCATATGTCGGCCAGATCCATATACTTTGCGCTGTTCTCGGCGATAAACGCCTTTCTTGCGGGAATATCGTCACCGAGGAGTGTTTCAAATATCACCTGCGTTTCGTACTCGTCCGCGGGATTTACCTGTATAAGACGTCTTGTTTCGGGGTTCATCGTGGTCTGCCACATCATATCCGCCTCGTTCTCGCCGAGTCCCTTTGAACGCTGAATGGTATATTTCTCGCCGCCTATTTTGGAGAGTATGTCCGCTTTTTCGTTCTCGTTGTATGCAAAATATATCTTGTCCTTTGCGGTGGTTATCTCGTAAAGTGGCGACTCCGCAATATAGATCTTGCCCTCTTTTATAAGCGTGGGCAAAAGGCGGTAGAACATGGTAAGAATAAGCGTTCTTATCTGGAAGCCGTCCTCGTCCGCATCGGTACAGATGATTATTTTGTTCCATTTGAGCGAGTTTATATCAAACGGCGCCATATCGTCCTTTGATTTCGTTTTTACCTCGACGCCGCAGCCTATTACTTTGAGAAGATCGACTATAATGTCGCTCTTGAATATTTTATCGTAGGTGCACTTTAAGCAGTTGAGCGTTTTTCCGCGCACGGGGATTATCGCCTGAAATTCGGCATCTCTGCCGAGCTTACAGGAGGTAAGGGCAGAATCTCCCTCAACTATATAAAGCTCTCTCTTGTCGGGGTCTTTTGAACGGCAGGAAACGAATTTTTCTACCCTGCTCGTTATATCGTTCGACGTTGCAAGCTTCTTTTTTAAGTCAAGGCGCGTTGTTTCCGCTTTTTCTCTTGAACGCTTGTTTACAAGCACCTGATTGGCAAAAAGCTCTGCCTCGGCGCTCTTTTCCTGAAAATATATTTCAAGGCGGCTCCTGATAAAATCGCAAAGCGCGTCCTCGATAAATTTGTTCGTTATTGATTTTTTCGTCTGGTTTTCGTAAGAGGTCTGCGTTGAAAAGCTGTTTATGACGAGCACAAGACAGTCCTGAACGTCCTGAAAGGTTATCTTTGCCTCATTTTTGAGGTACTTGTTATTCGCCCTCAAATACTTGTCCATTTCAAAGACAAATGCTCTTCTTACCGCCTTGTCGGGAGAGCCGCCGTGCTCGAGAAAGCTTGAGTTGTGATAATATTCGAGCATATTTACCGTGTTGGAAACGCAGAAAGAAACCTGCGCTTCAAGCTCGTAATCGTCCTTGTCGGCTCTGTCGCGTCCCTTGGCGGTCATTGACCAGAGGACAGGCTCGGTAAGGGACTTTTGCTCGGTTATTTCGTTTATATAGTCGGATATTCCGTTCTGATAGAGAAATTCTTCGGTTTCAAACTTGCCGTCGGGCATCTGGTATTTAAGTATAAGCTTAAGTCCCGCATTGACGACGGCTTGCTTATGAAGCACGTCAACGTAGTATTCCTTGGGTATATCGGTGTCTGTAAAAACCTCGAGGTCGGGGCGCCATCTTGTTATCGTTCCCGTCCTTTTCTCACCCCTGCCAAGCTCCCTTGACATAAGCTCCGATGCGGGCTCGCCCTTCTTGAAATGTATCTCGTACATCATATTGTTCTTGTACGAATAGACGTCCATAAACTCGGACGAATACTGCGTTGCGCAGGCGCCGAGTCCGTTTAGTCCGAGAGAGTATTTATATGCGCCCTTTTTGTTGTTCTCGTATTTTCCGCCGGCATAAAGCTCGCAATAAACAAGCTCCCAGTTATATCTGCCCTCTTTTTTGTTAAAATCGAGAGGAACGCCGCGCCCGTGGTCGTCAACCTCTATGGTCCTGTCCTTGTAGACGGTGACCTTTATTTCCTTGCCGTAGCCTTCCCTTGCTTCATCTATCGAATTTGAAAGAATTTCAAAAAAAGAATGCTCGCAGCCCTCAAGCCCCTC
>CAMGRB010000215.1 GCA_946061315.1 uncultured Clostridia bacterium
CCGGCTCATTCGGACTTGAACAGTACGTAAACGATAACAAAGATACGATAAACCCGGAGTTGATAGGCGCAAAATTTATGCAGGGAGACATTGTAAATACGATAATCACCTGCGCAGGCGGCGAGACAATTACATTAAGACTCGACACGACCTTACCCCGCTTTTACAGCCGTGAATTTACCGTCCACGGAACGAAGGGACTTTACGAGCAACACGCAAATACGGTGTTCTTTGACGGCGATGCCGAGAAGTATTGGATAAGTGCGGATTACATAAAGGAAAACATAAATAATGCCGACAAGTATGCGTATTTGCTCCCGCAGGCGTGGAAAAACATAACCAAAGAAATGCTCGAGGCGGGTCACGGCGGAATGGACTATCTTGAGCTCCGCGACTTTATCGACAGGCTCAAAAACGGTGACGGTATGCCGATAGACGTCTATGACGCATCGTCGTGGATGTGCATATCGTGTTTAAGCGAGCAATCGATAAGAGAGGGCGGTGCACCCGTCGAGATACCCGATTTCACAAACGGAGAGTGGAAAAACAGACACTCCCTCGACGTTTATGACCTCTTATAAGCAAAACCGATAAATAAAACAGACCTGCAACACCCGAGGGAAAAACGCTTTTTGCGACACTCCCTCGGGTATTTTGCACTCTTATGCCGAAAAGTCGGAAAATGTACAAAAACGATGATTTTTTAATGTTTATTTAATGATATTCGTGGATATTTTATATTGACATTTTGCCTTTCAAATGATAGAATATCAATGTAATATTTGTTTCGGAGGTTCGTTCAATGGACAATGAAAAAATTCTGGAATTGAAAAAGAAAGCGGCCGATATAAGAATAGGAGTTATCGACGAGGTTTACAACGCAAAATCCGGTCACCCGGGCGGTGCGCTCTCCTCTGCCGATATAATGGCTTGCCTTTACTTTTCGGAGCTTCGCATAGATCCCAAATCACCCAAGGATCCAAACAGGGACAGGTTCGTTCTCTCAAAGGGTCACTCCTGCCCGGCGCTTTACGCGGCGCTCGCATTAAAGGGCTATTTCGATACGGAGGAGCTTAAAAAGTTCAGGCACCTCGGCTCGTTTATGCAGGGTCACCCCGATATGAAGGCGGCAAGCGGCGTCGATATGTCGTCGGGTTCTCTCGGTCAGGGTATTTCCGCCGCATGCGGAATGGCACTCTCCGCTAAAATAGATAAGAAGGATTACCGCACCTACGCTTTGATAGGCGACGGCGAGAGCCAGGAGGGTCAGGTCTGGGAGGCGACGATGTTTGCCGCACACTACAAGCTTGACAACCTCTGCCTCATAATAGACAATAACGGGCTTCAGATAGACGGCAGAGTAAAGGACGTTATGAACGTTATGCCGTACCCCTCGAAGTTCAAATCTTTCGGCTGGCACGTTATTTCAATAGACGGACACAATATAGATCAAATACTCGCGGCTCTTGACGAGGCAAAGACGGTAAAGGGCAAGCCCACTGTCATAGTTGCACAGACAATAAAGGGCAAGGGCGTTTCATTTATGGAGGACCGTGCGGAGTGGCACGGCAAAGCCCCGAATGACGAGCAATACAAAATTGCAATGTCGGAGCTTAAAGAATACAGAAAAAGCTTGGATAAGGAGTAACTGATATGGCTGATAAGATAGCAACAAGAGAAGCGTACGGAAATGCGCTTGCCGAATTCGGAGCTTTATATCCCGAGGTAGTCGTTCTTGACGCGGATCTTGCCGCGGCGACGAAAACGGGCATTTTCAAAAACAAATTTCCCGACAGATTTTTCGATTGCGGAATAGCAGAGAACAATATGGTAGGCGTTGCGGCAGGACTTGCCACAACGGGCAAGATACCCTTTGTCAGCACCTTTGCAATGTTTGCGGCAGGCAGGAGCTTTGAGCAGGTAAGAAACTCGGTAGGGTATCCGCACTTAAACGTAAAGATAGCCGCAACCCACGCGGGAATAACCGTCGGTGAGGACGGTGCAACGCACCAATGCAACGAGGACCTTGCGCTTATGAGAACGATACCGGGTATGACCGTTATAAATCCGTCCGACGCGGTTGAGGCAAGGGCGGCGGTCGAGGCGGCAATAAAGTACGAGGGACCCGTGTATATGCGCTTCGGCAGATACCCCGTGTCCGTAATAAACGACACTCCCGACTATAAATTCGAGATAGGAAAAGCCATAAAGATGGCGGACGGAGCCGACGTCACGATAGTTGCAACGGGTATGATGGTTGAGCAGGCTCTTATAGCGAGGGAGCTTTTAGCGGCGGACGGAATATCGGCGGCGGTCGTTAATATGCACACGATAAAGCCCATTGATAAGGATATGCTCATCGCGCAGGCACAGCAGACGGGCGCAATAGTCACCTCCGAGGAACATAATATAATAGGAGGACTTGGCTCCGCCGTTGCGGAAACGCTTTCGGAAATATGCCCCGTGCCCGTGGTAAGACACGGAGTTGAGGACGTGTTCGGAAAATCCGCACCCGCAAAGGAGCTTATCGAATACTATTCCTTAAACGCGCAGGGAATAGTCGAAAAGTGCAAAAAGGCAATTTCACTTAAAAACTACGGCTTTACAACCGAGTAAGGACAGATACAATACCAACCAAACAAAAACCGCCTCGGGCGGTTTTTGTCATTTGAGAAAATAAATTGCTAAAAATTTTCAAAAAACTATTGACATTCCGGCTGAATGTGCTATAATTATTTAGCAGTCACAAATCAAGAGTGCTAAAAATTA
>CAMGRB010000216.1 GCA_946061315.1 uncultured Clostridia bacterium
CCGCAAGTGGAAAGAGGAGCACAACATAGATTTCAGTATCTACGGCACTCCGCTTGAATCCACGACCTACAAGTTCGCAAAATGCTTGCAGAAGCGTTTCGGCGTAATCCCCGGCATCACCGACAAGGGTTATATAACGAACTCTTATCACGTTCACGTTACCGAGAAGATAAACGCATTTGACAAGCTCAAATTCGAGGCTCAGTTCCAGCATCTCTCTCCGGGAGGCGCTATAAGCTACGTCGAAGTACCGGATATGCAGCAGAATATAGACGCAGTTCTCGAGGTAATGAAGTTTATATACGATAATATCATATATGCTGAACTCAACACCAAGTCCGACTACTGCCAGGAGTGCGGTTACGACGGCGAGATAGAGGTCGTTGAGCAGGACGGAAAGCTTATCTGGCGTTGCCCTCAATGCGGAAATACCAATCAGGACACGATGAACGTTGCGCGCCGCACCTGCGGATATATCGGAACGCAGTTCTGGAATCAGGGAAGAACGCAGGAAATAAAGGACAGAGTTCTTCATCTTTGATATATGAATTACGGTGCAATAAAAAAGTTTGACGTAGCCAACGGCATAGGAGTGCGCACGGTACTCTTCGTTTCGGGCTGCACCAACAGATGCGAGGGCTGCTTCCAACCGGAAACGTGGGATTTCAATTACGGAAAGCCTTTTACCAAGGAAACCGAGGACGAGATAATAAAATCGTGCGATCCGCCCTACGTTGCGGGTATTACCGTTCTTGGCGGAGAACCGTTTGAGCCGTCAAATCAAAGGGCGCTCGTGCCGTTTCTTGAAAGGTTCCGTAAAGAATGTCCCGGCAAAACGGTATGGTGCTTCAGCGGATTTACGCTTGACAAGGAGCTTTTGGTAGACGGCTCACATCCGAGATGCGAGGTCACGGACAAAATGCTCTCTTTGATAGACGTTTTGGTTGACGGTAGATTCGTTCTGTCGTTGCGCAACCTCTGCCTGCGTTTCAGAGGCTCCGAAAATCAGCGCATTATTGATATGAACGAAACAAGAAAAGCCGGTAAAATAGTACTTTGGGACAAATAAAAAAGCAAGCAACCTTCACGGTTGCTTGTTTTCTTTTTTGAATTTTTCCTTGAAGAAGGCTTTTATCCTTGAAAACGCGTTTTTAAGATACGATATAAAAGCGTCAAAGCCGTCCCTGTCGAATATTGCGCCGAGGGCAAAGGTAATAAGCGTTATCAAAATATACATAGGTATTGCGTACCATAAAATCGGTATATAAATTTTTCCTTCCGCATTACCGAGAAATGCGCTTGGCGAGAGGGCAGATATTATATTCGAAAGCCAACCGAAGTTTGCGGGCGGGTGCATACACCAACATGGGTTTATAAGCGAAAGAGAAGCGAAAAGATCGTTTATATCTGTTTCGGGATAAAGACCAAGCGCGACAAAAACGGTGTCGTTAAACAGTATCATAATAAGCGCCAAGAAGAAAACGAAGCCTATTTTATAAAAGTTTCTGAATTTTATCTTGTGAAGCCCCAAAAGGCACGGCAGAATTGACGAGGCAAAGAGAAGCGAATGGCAAAGATAAAATCTGTAAGCCTCCCATTGAAAAGCGCTCTGCCCGATAAACCAATAGGGAACAATAATCGCTATCATACCCGCAGTCGTTCCGAGATAAGTAAGAAAATCACGCATAAGGGAAGAGCCGAACAGTATAACGAACGGCGATATGATTATAAGAAAAGCGCACATATTGTAAGCACTTTCAAGATACGAAAAGCCTGTCCCGAAATACTGCGGATAAATTATCGGCTTCATAAGGTGTTGCAAAAGGTTTATGGAAGCAACAGAGAGCACGAGAATCTTTTTTACAAAGTCGGATTTTTTTCTGAAAAGGAAATAAAGTCCGACGCATAAGGCAAGGGACAAAATTATATACATAAAATAGGCGAAAGAGCCGTAGTTAATAAGCATAATAAACTCCGCATTGTGTATTGCACGTTTCCGGTGCATATTTGTTATTTCCAGAGGTCATCGGGGTCAAACCCGTAAATCTGAACGACATCGACATATTCGGAATTTGCAATATCCTTTGGGGTAACAAGTCCGCCTCCGTTTGAATCTATATCGATACCGAATTTCATATAAGCGTACCACGCAAGATGTGAACATTGTGTCGTCTTTATCGTTTCTTCATATTTAGGGGACAAAATTCCCACCGTTGCGGAATAGGGAATACCGACAAGATTTTCCCTTGCATATTCGGCAACGCTTTGCCTCGTTTCCTCATCAAGCTTTGGCCGCAAAACCATAACGCTTGCACGGTCCGTAAAATCGGCTATGCTCTCAAGCTCGCTTAAAGAACCGGCTTGAACGGCGTTTATTATAATACCGTTTTTGGCATCGACAACGATAGCCGCATGACCGGATCTCCAGGAGGAAATATGAGTTGATGAGGAAATAAGTATATCCCCGTTTTGAAGATCCGCAAACTTGATGTGACTGTCAAGACATTCTATGTAGGAAAATGCCGACCAATTATAGCATTGATAGCTTATATCCGAAAAATACTGCTCCTGCATATCGATAATGGCTACCTTGTCGCCCTTTTCTATAAGATCGCAGACTGCAACCTTTGTAAGTCCTGTCTGTCGGTATATAAGCTCATAATCCTCGTCTGTAAGCTCCGCCTTGTCAAGAATCTCCCAAAGATCTGCTTTTTCATAATTCGGTCGGAAATATTCGTGGCTGTCGGCAACA
>CAMGRB010000217.1 GCA_946061315.1 uncultured Clostridia bacterium
CATGACGCCTACGCTTTTTCCCTGGATCAGGCCCTGGGTGATGATCTCCCTGGTGGAAATGAGCACCCCGAACCTATGCGGCACTACCGGCTTATGAGGCTTATCCTTTACTATAAAAGGTATCAGAATGAAGAAGAACTGATACGCATAACATACCATAAATACGATACCGAGTATCTCGTTTATTTTACTTACTATTTCCATATATCCTCCGTGCGAAAAGCTCGCAACAAGTAAAACGCATATTAAAACGGCAGGGCAAAGACAACTTTCCGACCTTGTGCAAAACCGCACCGAGCCTCTGTGCCCTTTATTAAATCTGCAAACATTGTAACACATATATCATAATTAGTCAATATTATTCACAAATTTGTTACAATTTATTTTTCGGGTTTTTTCGAGGCGCAGGACAAGGCTTTCAAGCGCAGACAAAACGGAAAAACGGCAGATTTTCGCCTGCCGTTTTTATGATTTTTTCATTAAATTTTATATTTCTCGGAATACTCGTTGTATTCGTTTATAAATTCCTCGTTCTTGTCGCTCTTTACGGAGTTTAGGTACTCGTGCGTTTCAAAGCTGCTGTGCGAGGTTTCTATCATGGCAACGGCTATATTCGAGCAATGGTCCGAAACTCTTTCGTAATTGTTAAGAAGATCGGAGAGGATAAAGCCGAGCTCTATCGTACATTCGCCCGTCTGAAGTCTGTTTACGTGATTTGTCTTTACCTCGGAGATAAGAACGTCTATTACCTGCTCAAGCGGCTCGACCTTCTTTGCAAGCTGTATATCGCCATCTATAAACGACTGCGAGGTTATATCGAGTATCTCGCAAAGCGCTTTCGTTATGGTCTTTATCTCCGCCTTGGCGCTATCCGAAAATTCTATCTTTTTATCGTTTATCTCCTCGGCAACTTTAAGGATATTTACCGCGTGGTCGCTTAACCTTTCAAAATCGCCTATGGTATGAAGAAGCTTTGACACCTTTCGGCTATCGGGTATCGAGAGCGTTCGTGACGAGAGCTTTACAAGATAAGTTCCGAGGCTATCCTCGTACTTATCCACTCTTGACTCGTTTTCAAGTATGGTCTGGGACGCCTTCTCGTCGTAGTGCCTCAAATTGTTTATGGAGAGCACTATCGTATCGTGGGAAATCGAGCACATACGCTTGGTGAGGTTTTCACACTCGGTAAGTGCAAGGGACGGGGTGAAGAACAAACGGTTGTCGATAAACGTTTCCTGCTCCTCTTTGGTGGGCTTGTTCTTTATAACGAAGTTTGCTATCTTTTCGAGCATCTTTGAGAACGGCAGGAGCAAAAGCGTGGTAAAGATATTGAATATCGTATGGACTATCGCTATGCCGACGCCGTCTATACTGTATGCGGTGAACGCAAAATCAAAAATTGCGTCAAGACCGTAGAACAGGGCGAGGCAAACGCCCGTTCCTATGAGGTTGAAGGACATATGAACGACCGCAACTCTCTTTGCGTTCCTGTTTACGCCGATACTCGATATAAGGGCCGTGACGCACGTACCTATGTTCTGTCCCATAATTATCGGTATTGCCGCACCGTAGGTGAGCTTGCCGACGCTCGAGAGGGATTGGAGCATTGCGACAGACGCGGCGGAGGACTGAATTATTCCCGTGATGACGGCGCCTATGAGAACTCCGAAAAAGGGATTGTCAAACATAACGAGTACGTTTTCTATTCCATCCATCTCGCGAAGGGGTTTTACGGCGTCCGACATAAACGTCATTCCCGTCATAAGAATTGCAAAGCCACAAAGAATTGCGCCTATATCCTTCTTTTTACGGTTGGTTTTCGCCGCCATTATGAAAATTACTCCGACAAGCGCAATTATCGGCGCAAAGCTCGACGGGTTGAGCATTCTCAAAAACGGATTCGACGAGTCAATACCCGAGAGCGACGTTATCCACGGGGTCAGCGTCGTTCCTATGTTCGAGCCCATTATGACGCCTATCGTCTGCGACAGGGACATAATGCCCGAGTTTACAAGTCCGACGAGCATTACCGTCATCGCCGATGAGGACTGTATCGCTACCGTTATGCCCATTCCGAGCGCAAGACCCTTCATGGGGTTTGACGACATTTTTTTAAGAGAGCTTTCGAGTTTTCCTCCCGCCATTCTTTCGAGGCCGCCCGACATAACGTTCATTCCGTAAAGGAAAAAGGCAAGTCCGCCGACAAGAGTAATTATCGAGAAAATATCCATTACAAGTTGTCCTTTCTTTTTAGGAAAAGAGTGAATTGCCCATTCAACTCCATTATAATTGTATATCAAAACTTTCCATTTATCAATATTGCTTTTGTTAATTTTCTGTAAATAATGCTCCGCCCGCTCCTGCGGCGGCTGAAAACGGCGCGGCTATATAAAATTTTATGTAAAATTTGTACAAGCAAACGTCTTATTTTACTTGACTTTTTATGTATCGTATATTATACTGTATAAAAAGGCTTCTTAACGGAGGTACATATGAAGAAAAAAATATTCGGTAAGGTATTGCTTATTTTATCGGTTGCAGTGCTTGCCATCTTTGCGGTTTCGTGCGGGGAAAAAAGCCGCGGTACCGTCGAGCTTATAAACGTTGATTATAAGAATATGACTTACGTCGGCAATTCCTTACAGGATTTAAGTCTTCTCTTTGACGAGCAATCCGAGGCGACGGACCCCATGTC
>CAMGRB010000218.1 GCA_946061315.1 uncultured Clostridia bacterium
CGCAAAAAAGCGAAACCGTACCGCCTTATTCCCGTTCTTTTGCACTCGCAAGTGATATAAAGCCGTCAACGTCGGAGAGCGTGACGGTGCCCGAGTACAAAATGATAGGCGAAGCGTTTAATTCATACGTCATAGTGGAGATGGGCGATACGCTTTATATGATAGACAAGCACGCCGCACACGAAAGAATAATATTCGAGGATTTGAAGCAAAAAATCAAGCTTGCCGAACACTCCTCGCAAATGCTTCTTGTACCCATTGAAGTTCATCTTGCAACGGAGGAAAAAGCATCTCTTTGCGAGTGGGGCGACGACATAAAAAAGACGGGCTTCGGCTACGAGGTAAAAGAAAACGGCACGGTAAGCATATACGAAATACCGGCAGGCATAGAGCCGCAGGCGGCGGAGGATATGTTCGTCACCTTTACTTCCGCACTTGCCTTTGGCGAGGGGGACGCAAAGAAAACAAGGGACGAGTTTTTTGAAAAAGCACTCTACCAGGCTTCCTGCAAGGCGGCAATTAAGGCGGGGCGTGTCTATGAAAACGAGCATATCAAGTGGATATGTGACAGAGTGCTCTCGTCGGACAATATAAGATACTGCCCTCACGGAAGACCCGTTGCGTTTGAGATAACGAAGCATTTTCTTGAAAAGCAGTTTGAAAGGATAAAATAATGTTTGAAGTTTTGAAAACCGAGGGCAAGGCTCGGCGTTGTACGATGCAGACCGTGCACGGCACAATAGAAACCCCCGTGTTTATGAACGTAGGTACGTGCGCCGCAATAAAGGGCGGAGTTTCCACAATGGACTTGAAGGACATAAAGTGTCAGGTGGAGCTTTCAAATACGTATCACCTCCATTTAAGACCGGGCGATAAACTTATACACGACCTCGGCGGAATACACAAGTTCTTTAATTGGGACAGACCGGTTTTAACCGACAGCGGCGGCTTTCAGGTTTTCTCTCTGGCACAGCTCCGCAAGATAACCGAGGAGGGTGTGCGCTTTGCCTCTCACATAGACGGCAAACGCATCTTTATGGGGCCCGAGGAGAGTATGCAGATACAGTCAAACCTCGCCTCAACGATAGCAATGGCTTTTGACGAGTGCATAGAGAACCCCGCGGAGTACGAATATACCAAAAAGTCCTGCGACAGAACGGCAAGATGGTTAAAGCGTTGCAAGGACGAAATGGCAAGGCTCAACTCCCTGCCCGAAACGATAAACAAAAACCAACTCCTTTTCGGAATAAATCAGGGCAGTACCTACGAGGATCTTCGCATAGAGCATATGCAAAAAATAGCCGAGCTTGATCTTGACGGCTACGCAATAGGCGGTCTTGCAGTCGGTGAGAAAACCGAGGAGATGTACCGTATAATAGACGCCGTCGAGCCGTTTATGCCAAAGGACAAGCCGAGGTATTTAATGGGTGTCGGAACTCCCTGCAACATTCTTGAAGCGGTGCACAGGGGAATAGACTTTTTTGACTGCGTTATGCCCAGCCGCAACGCAAGGCACGGCAACCTCTTTACGTGGAAGGGCAAAATAAATATAATGAATGAAAAGTATATGAAAGACTCCCGTCCGATAGACGATGGGTGTGATTGCCCCGCTTGCCGTCACTATTCAAGAGCGTATATAAGACACCTTATAAAAGCAAAAGAAACGCTCGGCATGCGCCTTTGCGTTCTTCATAACCTCTATTTCTATAATGACCTTATGGAAAAAATCCGCGAGGCTCTCGACAAAGAATACTTTGAAAGCTTTTATCAGAAATACCGCCTCATCCTCGGTGAGCGCAACCCCGATTGAAAAAACATCAAAAAGAAAAATAAGACGGCACAAATACCGTCTTATTTGTTTTCAATAATCCATTCAAGCAGATCTTCATATTTCATTTTTCCGGATGCAACGTCAAGACCGACACGTGCAACTTCTTCCGACGACGGATTTATCTTTATTCCGTTCACCTCAAGAAACGTGAGAAGTACGTACATTCCTATTCTTTTGTTTCCATCTACAAAGGCGTGATTTGAGATAAGAGAATATCCTATCCTTGCGCCCTTTTCCTCTTTTGTCGGGTAGAGCTCTTTTCCGTCAAACGTCTGAAATGATGACTCCAGCGCACTGTCAAGTAATGCAAGGTCACGTACGTTTGGATCTCCACCTGTTTCATCGGTAATCAATTTGTGAAGAAGGAGAACTTTTTCTTTGCTGAATTTAATCATTTTGCAAGCTCCTCAAACGCACGGCGATATTTTTTAAGGATTCTTGCGGCAACAAAATCAATTTTTTCATCATCCGTCATTTCAATGGAGTTGTCGTTTTCCAAGTCAACAAGCTTGTATTTTGCTTTGTTGTTTTTGAAAATATAAACCTCTCCCGTTTTCTCCACCATACGTGCAACCTTTGAAAAATTCTGATTTGCTTCAGATATTGAAACAATCTGATTTGTATTGATATTCATTTTTGCACCTCCTTATTCTGATTTTATTATACACAAATTTTAGGATATTGTAAACCTAAAAAATAATAATCTTAAATTTTTGTTTTTTGAAATAAAAAATCAAATCCGCAGATTTTTGCGGTGCATATATTGACAAACCGTATCACATTTGGTAAAATAGTTTAGCAACAGTTTGCAAGAAAGCGCGCGGACA
>CAMGRB010000219.1 GCA_946061315.1 uncultured Clostridia bacterium
TCCTCTTGCACAATTGTTTACAATCTTGCTCTTGACAGGGGACGCCGGGCCCTACAAGGCGCAAATTGTTTATCGGACCGTCGGGGACGCCGGTCCCTACGGTTCTTCTATGTTTCGGCGGCTTCCACGGCGGCGGTTTACCCGCATAAAAAACAAAGCGTTGCTTTTGGCAACGCTTTATTTTCAGTCGTTTTTCGTTTCTTCGGCAGGCTCTTTTTCGATTTCGTCGTCGGAGGTAAGGTCAAATTCTATATCGTCGGATTTTCTGCACTCGTCACACGGACACTCGTCCTCATCATCGTCGGGGCACATTTCGATAGAAACCTTGAAATGCTTGGTGAATACTTTATAGAGCACGGCAAGTGCACCTGCTATTGAAAGTATAACGCCCGAGAAAACAAGCAAGCCTTTTACAACGTCTTTTTTCTTATCGTTCATGAAAATCACTCCCTTTTCAATTATTTCTATATATAATATACCACATATTTTACGAAAATGCAATTATAAAAGTAAAAAAATATAATACATAATTGAAATTTCGTATAAAATGTGATAGAATAAGTTAAAATCATTTTATTTGGAGTACCCTTTTTGATGGAATATAAAAAAATTCTCGGGGTCGATTTCGGGGACGCAAGGACGGGGCTTGCCATCTCAACCATGTCCATAGCAAGCGGCGCGGGTTGTATAAAATGCAATAATTTTAAGAAAACTGCCGAGCAAGTGTCTGATTTTGCAAAAAAGAACGGCGTTTCTCTTATAGTGCTCGGGCACCCTGTCAATATGGACGGCTCACTCGGCTTTCGCTCTCAAAAGGTGCGTGATTTTGCCGCCGAGCTTGAAAGTCTGTCGGGCATCAAGGTAGAGCTTGTTGACGAGCGCCTTTCGACCGCAAACGCACATACAATACTTAATTTAACAAACACAAGGGGCAAAAAGCGCAAGGACGTGATTGACGAAATGTCCGCTTGCCTTATATTGCAGAGCTATCTTGATAAAGAGGAAAAGGAGAACTGATGGACAAAAATTGTTCCGATCTCTCGTGTCGCCGCAACCGCGTTGGCGGTCAGGCTATAATCGAGGGAGTTATGATGAAGCACGACGAAAACGTATCAATAGCCGTCAGAAAAGAGGACGGCTCCATTGAAATAATAAATCAAAAGTTTGAGTCGGTAAAGAAGAAGTGTAAATTTTTCAGGCTTCCTTTAATAAGAGGAATCGTCGGATTTATAGAATCGCTCGTGCTTTCGGTAAAGACGATGAATGCGGGCACGGAAGCGCTCGGGCTTGACGAGGACGAAAAGGATAAGGATAAGGACAAAGACAAGAAAAAATCGGGCAGCAGTACGTTTTTTATAATGCTTGTGTCGTTAATTCTCGGTCTTGCGCTCGTAATATTGCTTTTCAACGTGCTCCCCACCTATGCGGCAAGGGGCGCAGAAATGCTTTTCGGAGAGCTTAACAGATACGTCAAGGCACTTATCGAGGGTGTTATCAAGGCGGGATTGTTTATCCTTTATATAGTGTCTATCTCTTTGATGAAGGATATAAGAAGAACGTTTCAGTATCACGGCGCGGAGCATAAATCGATAGCGTGCTACGAAAAAGGGCTTGAATTAACGCCCGAAAACGCAAGAGGGTGTACGCGTTTTCACCCCCGTTGCGGAACGAGCTTTATGTTCGTTATGATCTTTCTCGGCATAATTGTCGGAATGTTTATTCCTTTCTGGGATAGGCTATATTTGAGAATTATACTCAAAATGCTTCTTGTCCCCGTAATTGTCGGGGTAGGGTATGAGTTTATAATGTACGCGGGCAAGCACGACAACTTGTTTACGAAAATATGCTCGGCACCGGGACTTTGGATGCAGAGGCTCACCACAAAAGAGCCCGACGAGCACGAGCTTGCCGTTGCAATATGCGCCCTTAAAGCTTCCATGCCCGACGAGTTCCCCGATTTTTCGCCCGAGGAGTATTTCATCACCCGTGAAGAAAACAAGGACCATATAATGTACGAGGACGAGAAAAAGGAAAAGGAAAAAGGGAAAAGTGAAGAGGGAAGAGGAAAAAGGGAATAGTGAAGAGTGAAAAGTGAAGAGTGAAGAGGTAATAGGTATAAAGTAGGGCGGGAGGGCTTGCTCCCGCCGCTTTTTTGCCAATAGATTGCAAACGGGGTCGCCAAAACGGCGCAGATAATTTTGGTTGCAAAGAAATTTTTATAAATTTTCGCGGTGTGCGTCTGGCACGTTATAAAATTTTCTATTGACAAGGGAGATGATATGTGTTAATATTATTTTACAAAAGTATCGGGGGAGTAGTCGGCGCTTTGCGTGGCAAGGTCAACATCTCGGTTTTCGCGTTTGCGGAGATCCGGCCTTGCATTAAACGGCAAGACTCGCATTTTGAAGTCGCTCGCGCCCGATATATCGGAGTGCGCCTGTACGCACTTTTTTATTTGCTCAAAATGCAACCGGGCAAACGGTGCCTGACGGAGAAATGATTTTATACCTATTCTTATATAGAGGAGAAAAAGTATGAATTTCTATTCAAACGAAAAAGAAGAAGTCATAGCGGAGCTTGGCTCAAACGCGGGCGGTCTTACCTCGAAAGAAGCCGCCGAAAGACTTGAAAAAAAC
>CAMGRB010000220.1 GCA_946061315.1 uncultured Clostridia bacterium
AGCAGAGGGTTACGACGTAGTAGCCATCAACGATCTTACAAGCCCGAAGATGCTTGCTCATCTTCTTAAGTACGACACGGCTCAGGGTAGCTACGTAGCAAAGGGCCACACGGTAGAGTACAAGGACTCTGTTCTCGCAGAGGACGGCAAGACCGTTGTAGTTCCCGGTTCCATCACGGTTGACGGAAAAGAAATCACCATTTACGCTTGCCCGAAGGCAGCAGATCTTCCCTGGGGAGAGCTTGGCGTAGACGTAGTTCTCGAGTGCACGGGCTTCTACTGCTCCAAGGAAAAGTCTATGGCTCATATTCAGGCAGGAGCAAAGAAGGTTGTTATATCCGCTCCCGCAGGAAATGACCTTAAGACAATAGTTTTCAACGTAAACAACGAAACTCTTACAAAGGACGACCAGATCATATCCGCCGCATCCTGCACGACCAACTGCCTTGCTCCCATGGCAAAGGCTCTTAACGATGCATATCCGATACAGAGCGGTATCATGACCACCGTTCACGCATACACGGGCGACCAGATGATTCTTGACGGTCCTCACAGAAAAGGCGATTTGCGCCGTGCACGTGCAGGAGCACAGAACATCGTTCCTAACTCCACCGGCGCCGCAAAGGCGATCGGACTCGTTATCCCCGAGCTCAACGGCAAGCTTATCGGCTCCGCACAGAGAGTTCCTACCTGCACAGGTTCTACTACGATACTCGTAGCAGTTGTAAAGGGTAAGGATATAACGAAGGATAGCATCAATGCCGCAATGAAGGCAGCAGCAACCGAGTCTTTCGGATACAACACCGACGAGATAGTATCGTCCGACGTTATCGGTATGACCTACGGCTCTCTCTTTGATGCAACTCAGACGATGGTAGCAAAGATAGATGACGACACCTATCAGGTACAGGTAGTTTCTTGGTACGACAACGAGAACAGCTACACCAGCCAGATGGTTCGTACTATCAAGTACTTCGCAAGCATCTGATAAGTTTTTCCGATATATGTACAATATCCGCCGAGGGCAACTTTGGCGGATATTGATTTTTAACAGAAACGGCTCGGAGATTATGAACATTTTCAAATACAGACGTCTTGCGCTCGGGTGCGCCGCCTTTCTTATATCGCTTTACGTATCTTATTACTTTAATAACGCTTTAAGGACTGTTTTTGCGGCGGTCCCTTTTTGCGTTCTTGCCGTTTTCGTTATTATTTACTTAATAAAGAAGAACGACGCCGACCTTAAACGGATAATAAAATATGCGCCGCTTTGTCTGCTCCTTACCCTTTCTATGATAATTTCGCTTTTTTCGTTCGGGGCAAATGAAAGGAATATGGAGCTTTGCGACGGCAAAGAACACGAAATAAGCGCAACGGTTGACGATATAATTTTCGTGTCCTCATATTCGGAGATTTATGTAGTAAACGTAAAAACCGTTGACGGCGAGCCGAGAAATATGAAACTGCTCCTCGGCTCCGCTGACGATGACGCCGTGGGAGAGGGCAACGCCTCCGTTCTGCCCGATATTTCCGATACGGTTACGTCAACTGTTGTCTTTTCAAAGATTGAGGAGAGCTCGTTCGGCTTTGATGAAGCGTCTTATTACAGATCGTACGGAATAGCGTTGTCGGCAGAGTTTTCGGGGTACGTTACGTATCCGAACGAGAAAACGGGATTTCCGGAATTGTTCAAAGGTATAAATAAAAAACTCGATAATCTGCTCGCGAAAAGTCTTAATTCAGACACGTATCCCGTAATTTCCGCGCTTTTGCTCGGAAACAGGCAAAATCTCGGCGACAGCGTAAAAAGAGATTTTTCACGCCTCGGCATAAGCCATATTCTCGCAATAAGCGGAATGCACTTAACTATCATAGTAACGTTAATAGGCGCAATTCTTTCACAGCTTAAAACGAATAAAGCCCTTAAAACGCTCATAATTCTTTTGTCGGTTGCGTTCTTCGTCTGCCTGACGGGATTTTCACAGTCCGTCACACGAGCCGCCGTTATGCTCTTTATCTATTATATCTTTTCTCTGTTCGGGGAAAGGACAGACCCGATAAGCGTGCTTTTTGTTTCCGTCACCCTTATTTGCATTTTCACCCCGAGCTCCGTGTTTTCCGTAAGCCTTGCCCTTTCGTTCCTCTCGATGCTCGCTTGCATCTGCACCTCAAAGCTCGTTTTCGGAAGAAAGTTTATATACAAAATAAAATTCAGACCGTTAAGATACGCGGTAAAGACTTTTATACTTACAATTTGCGTAAATCTCGCAATTTTGCCGCTGACGTGTCTTTATTTCTCCTCCGTTTCCCTCATATCTCCGCTTACAAACATAATAATGATACCGCTTTTTGAAATTCTCATCTCTCTTGCTCCGTTTGTCATTTTGTTTGCCTACGTGCCGTTTCTTTCCGAAATTGCCGCGGGAGTGTGCGAATTTCTTACAAAAATCATACTGAAAATAACGTCGGAAATAGCATATCTTCGCAAAATAACCATGTCGCTTGACGGCGGAGTACAAATTGCCGGGATAGTTATGATAGCTCTTTCACTCTGCCTGC
>CAMGRB010000221.1 GCA_946061315.1 uncultured Clostridia bacterium
GGGAAGAAACAACTTTACAATAAATAAGGATTTACTTGGCAACATAGTAACCGAAAACAAGAATTTGCCCGACGATGCCGCAAGGGATCTTATAATATCGCTTATAACCCTTAAATACACGCAGTCAAACTCCGTTTGCTACGCTTACGGCGGACAGGCAATAGGCGTCGGTGCGGGTCAGCAGTCAAGAATACATTGTACCCGTCTTGCAGGAACAAAGGCGGATACGTGGCATCTGCGCCAGAGCGACAAGGTGCTTAACCTTCCGTTTTTGCCCACGCTCTCACGTCCCGACAGAGATAACGTAATTGACGGATACATAAACAAAAACGAAGAAGACGTCTGCGCAGACGGAAATTGGCAGAAGTATTTTACAAGACAGCCCGAGAGATTTGAGGCGGAGGAGATGAGAGCTTATCTTGATACGATAAGCGGCGTTTCCCTCGGTTCCGATGCGTTTTTCCCGTTTGACGACAATATCGAGAGGGCAAAGAGAAGCGGCGTTTCGTACATAGCGGAGCCGGGCGGATCGATACGCGACGATATTGTTATAAAATGCTGTGATAAATACGGAATGGTAATGGCATTTACCAAAATGAGATTGTTCCACCATTGATTTTATACCTGTGAGGTAATGATATGAAGATAATGGTTGTCGGCGGCGGCGGACGAGAGCACGCCATAATAAAAAAGTTAAAAGAAAATAAAAGCGTAACCGAAATATACGCCTTGCCGGGCAACGGCGGTATGCACGCTGATGCCGTATGCGTTCCGATAGGCGCAAAGGATATTCCCGCAATAGTCGATTTTGCAAAGGGAAACGAGATAGATTATGCGGTCGTCGCCCCTGACGATCCGCTTGTGCTCGGTTGCGTTGACGAGCTCGAAAAGGCGGGAATACCGTGCTTTGGCCCGAGGGCAAACGCCGCAATAATAGAAGGCAGTAAGGTCTTTTCAAAAAACCTTATGAAAAAATACGGAATACCGACGGCAAAATACGAGGTTTTCTCAAATGATGCCGAGGCTCTTTCGTACCTTGAAAAAGCGCCGATTCCGACCGTTATCAAAGCGGACGGATTGGCACTCGGCAAAGGCGTTATAATAGCTGCCACGAGAGAAGAAGCATACGACGCCGTAAAGTCCATAATGACCGACAAAAAGTTCGGCAATAGCGGAAACAGTATAGTAGTAGAGGAATTTCTTACGGGGCCCGAGGTGTCCGTCCTTGCCTTTACCGACGGAAAAACCGTAAAACCGATGGTATCTTCAATGGATCACAAGCGTGCAAAGGACGGAGATAAGGGACTTAATACGGGCGGAATGGGAACGGTTGCACCCAACCCGTACTACACTGCGGATATTGCAGACGAATGTATGAAAAAAATATTTATGCCGACAATCGAGGCTATGAAAAAAGAGGGGCGTGAATTTCACGGTTGCCTCTATTTCGGGCTTATGATAACAAAGGACGGACCAAAGGTAATAGAGTACAACTGCCGCTTCGGAGACCCCGAAACGCAGGTAGTTCTTCCGCTTCTTGAAAGCGACCTTCTTACAGTTATGCAATCAACCACAAACGGCACGCTCGATAGTTGCGAAGTCCGCTTTTCAGACAAGCACGCTTGCTGCGTGGTAGTTGCCTCCGACGGCTATCCCGAGAAGTACGAAAGCGGCTTTGAAATAGAAATTCCCGACGAAATAAAGCCGTCGGTATATGTCGCCGGCGCAAAATACGAAAACGGAAAGCTTTACAGCTCCTCCGGGCGTGTTCTCGGTGCGGTAGGCGTTGCCGACACGCTTGAGAGCGCAATTTCGGAGGCATATAAAAAAGCAGAGAAAATAAAGCTCAAAAACGCTTTTTACCGCAAGGATATAGGTAAAAAAGCGCTTATGGCAAAGACGGGGGAATAATATGGTTTACCGCATATACGTTGAGAAAAAACAGGGTCTTGAAAACGAGGCAAACGCACTCCTTTCCGAGATAAAGACTTTTCTCGGGGCAAAGGGAGTTACAAAAGTCAGAATAATAAACCGCTATGACGTTGAAAATATCACTCCCGAACTGTTTTCTTACGCCGTAAAGACGGTTTTTTCCGAGCCGCAGCTCGATAACGTAACCGAAAAACTTGATGATGACGGGGCGGCAATTTTCGCCGTCGAATATCTGCCGGGGCAGTTTGACCAAAGGGCAGACTCCGCATCGCAGTGCATACAGCTTATCTCGCAGGGGGATAGACCTTTGGTAAGAAGCGCAAAGGTTTACATACTTTACGGTGATATTTCCGCCGAGGAGCTTTTATCGATAAAGAAATACGTAATAAATCCCGTCGAGGCAAGGGAGGCTTCGCTTGACACCAAAGAAACCCTTAAAGTTTCATACGATATTCCCAAAACCGTAAAAACTCTTGACGGTTTTATTTTGCTTGACAAAAAAGGACTTGAAGATTTCGTAAAATCTTACGGTCTTGCAATGGACGTTGACGATATAGAATTTTGTCAGTCCTACTTTGCAAAAGAGGGCAGAGATCCCACTCTTACGGAGATAAGAATGATAGATAC
>CAMGRB010000222.1 GCA_946061315.1 uncultured Clostridia bacterium
CAAGCGGGATTATGCAAAATGCAAGACCGAGCGCTATTACATACTCGACAAGGCTTATCTCCTTGAAGCCGAACGCATTTTTAAGGAACGGTATATAAATTACCGCCGTGGTAAGCGCAAGGGCTATTCCCGAGGCACCCCAGAGGAATACGTTTTGCTTTTTGAGCGCAAATATCGAATTTCTCCTCGAGCGCATATTGAACGCCTGGAATATCTCCGCCATTGACATTGTTAGAAACGCCATTGACATTCCGTCATTGGAGTCTACAAACTCCCATGCTCCGACCTCAAGAACGTGACCTATCATATAGGCAAGAACGGTGAGTATCGAAACGAAAATGCCCTGATAGAGAATATCGTAGGCAACTCCGCCGTGGAAAATTCCCTCTTTTGAGTCACGCGGGGGATTTTTCATAGTGTTCTGCTCCTCCGGCTCCATGCCGAGAGCAAGCGCGGGAAGCGAATCCGTTATAAGATTTATCCACAGTATATGTGCGGGTTTGAGAATTGTGAAGCCTGCCATCATGGCGAAGAATATCGAGATTACCTCACTTAAATTGGAGGAGAGGAGGAACTGTATCGCTTTTCTTATGTTTGCGTAAATTCTGCGCCCTTCCTCAACTGCGCTGACTATCGTTGCAAAATTGTCGTCGGCAAGTATCATATCGGCAACGTTTTTGGTAACGTCCGTTCCCGTAATGCCCATGCCTATACCGATGTCCGCACTCTTTATACTCGGTGCGTCGTTTACTCCATCACCCGTCATTGCAACTATCTTGCCGAGCGATTTCCAAGCCTTTACTATGCGCACCTTGTGCTCCGGCTGTACCCTTGCGTAAACGGAGTAGTTCTGAACGGTTTTTGAAAGCTCCTCGTCGGATATTGCGTTAAGCTCCGTACCCGTTATCGCCTGTGAAGCGTCGGTGAGAATACCAAGCTCCTTTGCTATCGCAACCGCCGTATCCTTGTGGTCGCCCGTTATCATAACGGCGCGGATACCTGCGCTCCTGCACTGCTCCATTGCCGCCTTTACCTCCGGGCGAACGGGGTCTATCATTCCGACAAGACCTATAAAGATAAGATCGTGTTCAAGATTTTCGGGGGAGGAATCCGACGGCTTTTCCTCGTGGACTCTGTAAGCCGAGGCAAGAACGCGCAGAGCCTTGTCTGCCATTCTCTTGTTTTCCGAAAGTATTCTCTCTCTGTCCTCGTTTGTAATATCCTTTACCGTGCCGTCTTTCAATATTCTCGTGCAGTTTTTGAGTATTTCGTCGGGCGCACCCTTCGTGTACTGTATTATTCCGCAGTTCGTTTTGTGAACGGTTGACATCATTTTTCTCATCGAATCGAAGGGTGCCTCGCATATTCTCGGCTCCTCCTCTTTGAGTTTTGTCTTCGGGAGCGAATTTTTGTTTGCGTAAGCGACAAGCGCCGCCTCCGTAGGCTCTCCGACAACCTCCTCGCCCTCAAGCTCCGCGTCGGAGCAAAGCGCCATTGAGCGACAAAGCAAGCCTCTGTCCTCGCACACGTCCTCGACAACGGTCATCTTGTTCTGCGTAAGAGTACCCGTTTTATCCGAGCAGATTATCTGCGTACAGCCGAGCGTTTCAACCGCCGTGAGCTTCCTTATAACCGCATTTCTGCGCGACATTTTGGTAACGCCTATCGACAGGACAATGGTAACGACCGTTGCAAGTCCCTCGGGCACCGCCGCCACCGCAAGCGATACGGCAAGCATAAACGTGTCAAGCACGGTATCAAGCGTAAATTTGCCCGCTTTTATTATTCCTACGGCGAATATTATAACGCATATTCCTATAACCAGGTAGGTAAGAATTTTCGAGAGCTGACCGAGCTTTTTTTGAAGCGGAGTTGCCTCGTCCTGCGCCTGTGTCAGCGCAGTTGCTATCTTGCCCATCTCCGTGTCCATACCTGTTTTACATACTATCGCAATACCTCTGCCGTAAACGACGGTACTGCCCATATAGACCATATTTTTTCTGTCGCCGAGAGGAATTTCGTCCTGCCCGTCAACAAGGAGGGCTTGCTCCGTCTTTGTAACCGCCACGCTCTCTCCCGTGAGCGCCGCTTCCTCAACCTGCATGGACGCACATTCGAGTATTCTTGCGTCGGCAGGGACGGCATCTCCCGCTTCGAGTATTATAACGTCACCCGTGACAAGATCCTCACTCTTTACGTGAGTTATAATTCCGTCGCGCATTACCTTGCTTGTCGCCGCCGTCATCTCGGAAAGTGCGGCTATCGCCTCCTCGGCTTTGCTCTCCTGAACTACACCCAGAACCGCATTGAGTATTACGACGAAAAGAATTATAAACACGTCCGTAAACGATTCGTTCTCAAACGCCGCCGTAATTCCCGAGAGTACCGCCGCTGCGAGCAAAACTATCGTCATAGGGTCGGTAAGCTGGGATAAAAACCTCATAATAAGAGATTTCTTTTTGCCCTCGGCAAGCTTGTTTTTGCCGTTTTTTTCAAGTCTTTCGGCGGCTTCTTTCGAGGTAAGACCGCCCGCGTTTGAG
>CAMGRB010000223.1 GCA_946061315.1 uncultured Clostridia bacterium
TGCATAGCCTGATGACCCACGTCGCCCGAGTGTTGCGACATGATGAAATGTGCCAGCTTTACAGAAAAATGGGAGAGCATTTCAAAACGCTTGACAGGTGGCAGATATATATAATCACGAGCCACGAAAACTTTGCAAAGTTCTATGGCAGAAAACCCGATAAAGTAAGAAAACTGTATAACGGAATGATACCTTGCCGGTTCTATCAATTTTTCAAAAATAAATGATTGAAAAAGAAAACTCCGCAAATACTAACAAAAAGTGTTTGCGGAGGTTTTTATGCGCGGACTTTCACGGAATTTTGACGAAAATATCGACACTGTTGACGGTATTCTAAATATAAAAGAGAATTTTGACATAATAAAAAGAGAAATGGAGATAAGCTCCCAAAAGGTGACGATGTATTATATAGACGGCTTTGTCACCGCCACGATAATGCAAAAGCTTATGATATTTTTGGTCGGCATCAAGGATTTCGGCAGCGGAAAAGACGGGGACGTAGAGAATTTTGCCAAAAAAAGCGTACCCAGTGTCGAAGTTGAGGCGTCACACGACCTTGACAATATAATAAAAATGGTTTTAAGCGGTTGCACCGCTATTTTTGCCGAGGGCTTTGGTGACGGGGCAATAATAGTTGACGCACGCTCATATCCCGCAAGGGTTACCGAGGAGCCCGAAAACGACAAGGTTATGCGAGGGGCGCGTGACGGCTTTGTCGAAACCTTGATTTTCAATACCGCTATGATAAGGCGCAGAATAAGAGATACAAATCTTGTCGTAAAGTACGCAAGCGTAGGGGAGTCCTCCAAAACCGATATAGCGATAGTCTATATAAACGGAAAAGCCGACCCTGTGTACGTAAAAGAGGTAACGGAGAAGATAAACTCCGTAAAGACGGACGCCCTCCCACTCGGGCATCAGAGCCTTATAGAGAGCCTTATAAAGAAAAAGTGGTACAACCCTTTCCCGAAAATAAGGTGTACCGAGCGCCCCGACGCCGCCTGTGCTTCAATTCTCGAGGGTAGCGTTATAATAGTGTGCGATAACTCGCCCGAGGTAATGATACTTCCGACCTCGATATTTGACTTTTTGCAGGAAACGGACGATTTTTATTTTCCCCCTCTTACGGGAAGTTATTTGAGAATAGTCAGGCAAATAACGTTCTGGTGCGCCATTTTCCTGACTCCCGTGTGGTATTTGCTCGTAATAAACGAAAATATCTTACCCGAGTGGTTCAGATTTATAGTTCCCGAAAATACGGGCTCGCTATCTATATTGATACAGCTCCTTATCGTCGAGGTGCTCCTTGACGGGCTAAAACTCGCCTCGCTCAATACACCGAGCGTTATGTCAAACTCGTTCAGCGTTGTAGGCGGACTTTTGCTCGGTGACTTTGCCGTGCAGATAGGGTGGCTTTGCCCCGACGTCATATTCTATATGGCGGTAATATCGATAGCAAGCTTCACCGCCTCCAACTATGAGCTCGGCTATGCTTTCAAATTCATAAGAATGACAAGCCTTATTCTCATTTCCTTTATGAACTGGTGGGGGCTTGTCGCAGGCGTTGCCCTCGGCATACTCCTCATTTGTACCAATAAGGGCTTAAACGGCAAACGCTCCTACCTCTATCCGCTTATCCCCTTTGACTTCAAAGCTTTGCGCTCCCTCGTTATCCGCGTAAAGAAAAAATAAGAAAGATATGCACCTTAAAAGTAAAACCTTTGAGGTGCATATTTTGTATGTAAAACCGCACGTTTAATCAGATCACGCGTTTTTGTCGAGTATTTCCGCAAGAATTTGCTTCTTTTCCGCCACACTTGAGGAGCCATATCCGAGAACGAGCAACCTCGTCTTGATTTCGTTTTGCGTTTTTGCTCCAAGATTGCGAATTTGCGTCAATTTATCACGGGCAACGGCGTCAATGACGTCGCCTATTGTAAAAAGCCCCGCCCGTTTCAGTCCGTTTGACGCTCTTACCGAAAAATCAATACCGTCTATTTTTGTGCTACAGTCCGCCTCGGTAAAACCGACGCGGACGTCAACGCTTCTGCCAAACGCCTTATGTAAAGCCTCCGGCAAACCGTAAGATTCCGCCGATTTATAAAGTTCTTCAACCGTTTTATACTTATCCATTTTCCTCGCCGTCCTCCTCGTTTTCGTCGTTTTCGGTTAATGCTTCAAAAGCCTTGTATTCAAAAGTTCTCTCAAAGCAGTCAAGCTTGCCGTCACCGTCAAAATCAAATAAATTTTCAAAAAAGCCCTTGTCCATTTTTCTATCTCCTTTACACTTTAATCTGCAATATCCGAGCACCAAAAGAGCACGGACCTTTTGCATATTCATTATACCACACTCGAAAATGCGATTGATTTTTTTCAATCTCCAAGCAAAAAAACGATTGATTTTTGCAGGTGACCCGAAAAAATCAATCGCTTTTATTTTTATGCTATAATAAAAAGTTAAAGCCCTCTTTGAAAAGAAGGCTTTTATTGTCAGTCTATTTTGAGGGACTGCTGTGTGGCTTCCTG